>LLYT01000012.1 GCA_002049545.1 Deltaproteobacteria bacterium tcs-42
GGCAGATAAAACTCTTCAAAGGCCAGTTGTTTGTCGGACGATGTTCGATACATAAAGTGACCGTCAGGTGCAAGGGTTTGAAGGGTAACCACTCAATTTCCTTGCGGATTTTACCACAAAAACGGGAACTTTTACAAATAGTTTCAGGGAGTTAGGCTTTTTTCAGGAAGCCCTACTTAACTTTCAATAATTCTATCACTTCACGTTCAATGGGACAGGCACCTGCGGAGCCAGTCCCTGCGGACAACGGTTCCAGTTCTGCATTTTGAATATTTCACGTTCAGTCATTGGTGTATCAACACACTCTGTCCATGGTTGAAACAAACAGATCTTGAAACTTAAGCCTTCTGTTTTTCCCACCTTGAATCCTGATCAAGATCGACAAACCTCAACATATTATTAGCCGCGGTCACAATCTGTGAAAATCTGTAATACCAAGAACAAATATCCATGATTTTAAGCCTTTATACAACAGATCCTGACAGATTTTCACCCCGGCCTACCTGCCTTTAAGAAAATCGTCCGGTTTTATGTCAGCCTGTTTCAAGATCGCTCGCAATGTTCCCTCAGGCATATCCCCCGGATGATTCGGGATCGTGGTAAAGCGCTTCGTCTCAGGGTTGCACCAGATTTCATGACTCCCGGCAGCGTGCCGATCAAAAGAAAACCAAACCCTCGAAGTCGTTTGACGATGACCCTGTACCTGAAGCCGGCCAGTCGTCCCATATTAGTCCCCTACAACCATCTGCATATCGAAACTCTTCTTCACAGGCTTCAATTTCGGCTTCTCTTTGCGTTCGGCCTGTGCCTCGAGAAGCCTGCGAGCCACATCGCGTGCGATTTCGAGGGTTTCGTTAACAGTACGCCCCTGAGCTACCAAACCCTGGACATCCTCTGAAGTAGCAAGGTACACACCTTCAGGTAATTTTTCGACATGGATCTGAATCATCCGTTCCATGTTTGCTCACCTTTCATAATGTAGGGGGGGGTAGAGTAGAGAACTGGTTCTTTCGCCGCAGGTTCAGCATATCTGTTTCCGCCCCTTTCGTTTGACTGTGCCTTAAGTCTTTGATTCAGTATTTCTTCGCCACGAGCAACTGAACCAAAAATACCTAACCTGGTAACACCGTACCTTTTTGCCAAGTCGTCTCGATGTTGGGCTAATATCTCTAATACTTCAGCTCTATTCATACAAAACCTCTGAGGGGGAGCAGGTACCTTTTAGTGAGGGGATCCCTCTCTCAACCCACTTACAATCTCTTCATTTCTGAAAGGGACAGGCAACCTTGGAGCCAGTCCCTCTACGGCCACATTGCAGCACTGAGCTATCGTTTCAAATCCCGGTACAAGTTTTCATGTGATCCGAGGAGTAATAACAAACGTGTATTGGGATCGTATTCATAGGCCAGCAATGTCAGTTGACCTCTGCACTTGAACGTGTAGACGAAAACCCCGGCCAAATCCCCCCTTTTGGCTGCCCCCAAGGTTGGATCCCGGACAATATCGGCAACGGCATCATCCACATCGGCTTTCTGGTTTGCATGCAAGCGCTTATAGGCACGTTTAAACATGGCACTTTGTTGCACCGATATATCGTTACTCATCAACCCTCTGGCCTTCAGCAACAAAAGGTGTGGCAAGCGACGCCCCCTCTGCACGTGCGATAAGAAGATCCCGAATAAAATCGACGGAAAGATCGGGATTATCTAAAGCGGTTCTGCCAACCAGGGCCCAGAACTCTATTTGCCCTGCAATGGTGCGACGTTCTGCGCGTGCTTGAAACCTTGCCTGATCATACAATGCATCATCTATACGTACCGGCTTGCCCATATTTTTCACCTCGAATCGATTTGCCACAAATGTAGTATCAGTATAAGACAAGTTAAGTTGCAGCGCAAGAAATCGCTGTGATGAGCAGGTACTATTCCCCGACTGTCAACTCGACTTTACGTGCAAAGGGACAGGCACCCTTGCCCCCCCCTTGGACCCCAATCTGATAAAAAATCTGTAATACCAAAACGAACATCTACGGTTTTTAGCTTTTAAACAACAGATCTTGACAGATTTTCACTGCGGCAAATATTGTCTCTATATTTTAGCCTTAATCACAATCCAGATACAGGAGATAGGTGTTTAATATTTCTCTTCCAAACCAATCTATAGGTATTTATGTGCATCATTATCTTAACCCTTCAGACTTTTCCTTAACTTTTAAATATATTTCTTTGATTATATCTTTATGATTCAAAATATTATTTATAGCCTGACACATTTCTTCGGGTTCATCATCATATTGGTGTGAAATTTCATTTCTTATTTCCCGTAGGTTCATCCACTCCTTAGCGCTACTTATAAAACCTAATTTTTCCAGTTTATTCAGCAAATCAATAAATGGTAACACCTCGTCGGTTGGTTCATACGCTTTTAGTAGCAATCTGAAAACCTTGTCACCCAATGTATCTTGCAGCTTTGCAAACCTAAAAAGGTACTGATCAATATCCTGAACCTCGTCTTTAGTTAGATTTTTATATTTACTAACCGATATAGGAAGAATGGTAGAAATATCACCATAAGCCTCTTCCACTCGCTGCAGATGCTTGTCACATTCGTTGAAATATCGATTTATTTTAATCTTTGTCAAATCCAATTCTATCCCCTTCTTTGCTTCAAGGTCTATTACTCTGTCGGTAGCAGAAGAAAAGACAACATCTATTTTTTGCTCTCCAATAACATCTTGCAGTCTTGATAAAAAATCTATCTTTTTATCAAACTTGTCTGCTCCATCATATTCAATAAACAGATCAATATCTCCACCTTTTTTGTTATCATCAACTCTGCTGCCAAAGAGGTAGATTTTCACGTCTGAGCCAAAAACACGGTGATTTAATTTTAAAATATTTTCTATCTCAAATTGCGATAATCTCATTTTTTGCCCTATAGACACCTAACAGGTCAGCAACTGCGGTTCCAACCAATAAAGTCACGAAACCTGAGGGGGACCGGTACTATTCCCCGGCTTTAAACTCAAGTTTTAGCGACTTCAACTTCACAATCAAAGGGACAGGCACCTGCGGAGCCAGTCCCTTTGGAATCCAGATGTGGTTATTCCTGCTTAAAAACAAAACCATGAATTTGGGTATAATACTTCTCAAAATCATCTAAATGGTGCTTGATAATTGATTTCACAATATCGCCATTAACTTCTTGACATTCATTAATAAAAAAAACCAACAACCATCGGCCGCTGATCAAAGCAGGGGAAGCCCCCTTAACCTCGTTGCTGTTGCCGTACCTTGATCATAAACTCGGCGATGAAAGCGAGCATAACTCCAGCCATGAGGCCCAACATTGCTGCCAGCGCCACGATAAGGGCCTTGCTTTGACCAACAGGCTTTAACGAGCGCACCGCTATACTTAAAGCCTTAGTATCCTGATATAGATTAATCTTATTTTCTGCGGCAGCAATTGCATTTCTCTGCTGTTCCTGTTTACTTAAACGCTGCGCCCGCAAATTGATCAGTTGGCTTTTCGCTTCATCTATTTTTGTTCCTTGTAGTTTAATTGCACGTTGAATTTCTGCAAACTGACCTTCCAACTGCTGTTCTTCATTCTCCATGGTTACATTTAACCGCTCTCTTAATGTTGCCGATCGTCTTTCATTTTGCTGAATATCGCTGTTCAGCATCAAAAAAAAAGTCATAGCCTGCGTAGCGTCATCAACATCAGTAAGTGCGCTATTACGTTTAGAGTAAGACAATTTTAAATTTTTTCCGATAGAGGCAATCTGTTCAGTTAATAGTTTTTTTGTCTGATCCAGCCCTTTTTTTTGGGAAAGAAGAATTTTTTTCTTATCCTCAAATTCTGCCAATTTCATTTCCGCAGACTCAATTTTGCGTTGCAAAGATGTTTCTTGCATCCCAAATAATTTTGGATTCTCCAAGTCTTTAAGGATATTACGACTTCTTTCAACTAAAATTTCGTACTGCATTTTCGCTGCCGCTAAAGTTTCACTATGATTCGCAATAAGTGACATAATTATCGAGTGGTGGAAGTCATCAACATACTGATCATCATCTGCCCCCCCTTTTGATGTAATCATGATAATGTTGCTATTTTTTTGTTCTTTAGCATCGACAGAAACTAACCGGCCATTGTGTTTGGTGCTTAACTGCCGATTGGCATCGGGAATATAAACTTTTTCTAGTTTCAATTTAACACTGCTGGTTCCTTCTATCTCTAACTTTTTAAACGTATTGTCATCTTCAACAAGAGATGTCCCAATTTGCAAAGTTGTTGTGTATTCATAGGAGTCCTGTTTCAACAAAACGTATGCGCCACCAACGGACAAACAAAAAATGACAACACCGATGATCAAATATTTCCGTTTCAATAAAATTTGAAATAGCTGCACTAAGTCAATTTCATCATCAGCGATCTGGCGGGGAAACACTTCTTGCTCTTGTCCATTTAAATGCTTTTCCATAATTAAACCATTTCATAATAACGTTTAGAAAACAGGGGGGGATTAACAGCAAAGGAAAAATCGTAACAGCAACCTCTGACAAATTTCTGACTTCACCGTTCCGAACACATATTATTTTACAAACCTCGTATCGCTTCAGGTTGGATAGAAGTCCCGATACCACTTAACAAACCGCTCCACTCCAACCTCAATCGAAGTTTCCGGTTTAAAGCCAACATCGGCGACCAATGCTTCAACATTGGCATAGGTCGCAGGAACATCACCTGGTTGCAGCGGCAACATGTTCTTAGCCGCTGTCTTTCCCAGCGCCGTTTCCATCACTTCGATCAGGTGCATCAACTCAACGGGATTGTTATTACCGATATTATATAGACGGTATGGTGCACCACTGGTGCCCGGGTCTGGTTCGACTCCCGACCATTCTGTGTTGGCTGTTGCAGTGTGGTCAAGGGTGCGCACTACCCCTTCGACAATGTCATCAATATAGGTAAAATCGCGCTGCATTTTACCGTAATTAAATACATCAATCGGCTCACCAGCTAGGATTGCCCGGGCAAACAGGAACATGGCCATATCGGGGCGTCCCCAAGGCCCATAGACGGTAAAAAAGCGTAAACCGGTGGTTGGTAATCGATACAGATGGCTATAGGTATGGGCCATCAGTTCATTCGATTTTTTACTCGCTGCATACAACGATAAAGGATGATCAACATTGTCGTGGACCGAAAACGGCATGGACGTATTGGCACCGTAAACCGAAGAGGATGAGGCGTAGACGAGATGCTTGATGTCGTTATGACGGCAACACTCGAGAATATTGATAAAACCGTGGATATTGCTGTCGATATAGGCGTAAGGATTGGTCAAGGAGTAGCGGACACCCGCCTGGGCCGCCAGATTGACAACCTTGTCAAATTTCTCCTGCTTGAATAAATCTTCAATCCCCTGGCGATCAACCAGATCGAGCTTGATAAAACGGAAGTTGTCCTGCCCTTCCAACTGTTCCAGGCGAGCATGCTTCAGGTTGACATCATAATAGTCATTAAGATTGTCCAGCCCGACAACTTCATCCCCACGCGCAAGGAGATATTTTACCAAATGAAAGCCAATAAACCCTGCAGCACCTGTGACTAAAATTTTCATAGCGTTGTCCAAATCTCATTGTCGCGCAAGTACGCATCTGAAACATAAAACCGGGAGGGAAATATTCCCCTCCCGGCATTGTAACGACGAAAGCGACCAAAATACAGTAACTATTGACTATTCCTGCTCTTCTACAGTTAATTGATCACGCAGCTTTACTAGAGTTTTATCACCGATGCCATTAATTTCAACGATTTGACCGACACTGGTGAATTTATGTTGATTACGATATTCAACTATTTTTTGTGATTTTACCTCACCGAGACCTTTTAATTCGGCCAGTTGTTCAACAGTGGCAGTATTAAGGTTGACTTTACCCTGAGCTGATACAGGCAGTCCGACAAAACATAAAGCCAAAACCAACAGACCGGTCACAAGTAAATTTTTCACTTTTCGCATAATAAACCCCTCATATAGTTAGTGTTTTAGATTGAACGGTTGAACGGTAGAATTACTTTACAAAGAATGGCCCCCTTCGCATGTGTCCAGAATGAACACTGATGTGAGATTAACATCGAACAATGACAATGCAAAGAAAAAAATGATTATTCTTCCGCTGCAACAATCATCTCAGCAACTGCCGGAAGATCATTCACTATTTCTGCCCGATAAGTTGCGACAGCCTCCTCAAAATCTCTACCATGACCAGTTTTAACCAGATAAGAACAACAACCTGCTGCATGCCCAGCCTGGATATCAGCAAGTTTGTCACCGACCATAAATGAGTTTACAAGGTCTATATTTAGTTCTTTCGCAGCTTCCAGTAACATTCCAGGCTTACCTTTGCGGCATTCACAATCACAGCGATACTCCCCCTGTCCACAGGTTGGATGATGAGGACAAACATAGATCCCAGCAAGAGAAACATTATACTGTTCCAGCAAGTTCGTCATATGGAGATGGAGTTTTTCGACTTGGTGCGGGTTAAAGTATCCGCGGGCAATCCCAGATTGGTTAGTCACAACGACCAGCAGGAAACCTGCCTGCTGAAGTTTTTTAAGAGCTCCTGGCACACCTGGGATAAATTCAAAATCATCGACATGAATCAGATAATCTTTTTCAACGTTGATGGTTCCATCACGATCTAAAAATACTGCTTTGTGGAGCCGTTTTTTCTTATCCTCCCCTGATACCTCATTCATCAGCGTATCGTTGAATAATTGTTTCAACAATATTGGTCGTCGATTTGTCTTCAACAAATTGAATCAGCTCAACTCGACCCCCATAACTTTCAACAAGCTCTTTGCCGACAACCTCTTCCACTTGATAATCTCCGCCTTTTACCAGAACATCTGGGCGTATGCTCTGCAGCAATTCCAACGGGGTATCCTCTTCAAAAACAACCAGATAGTCAACACAGCCCAATGCAGCAAGAATCTGAGCTCGCTCTGACTCATCCAAAAGAGGACGTTTATCCCCTTTGAGCCTGCGGATCGAAGCATCAGAGTTGAGACCCAGTACCAATAGATCTCCAAGTTGACGAGCTTTTTGCAGATATTTCACGTGCCCAACGTGTAGCAAATCGAAGCAACCATTGGTAAAAATTATCTTCATCCCCTTAGCACGTTTATGTTCCAGTATCACTGCCATAGCTTTGGCAGTTTGAATTTTTTGCTCAATATCAGAATACTGCTGCTTTGCCGTTTCAAGAACTTCAGTGGAGGACACAGATGAAGTGCCAACCTTACCAACAACAACCCCGGCACCAATATTAGACAACCAACCAGCATCCATCATATTCAGTCCGGCAGCCAATCCAAGGCCAAGAAGTGCTAAAACGGTATCTCCCGCACCAGTGACATCAAAAACCTCGCGTGCCTGAGTCGGCAAGTGTTTCACCCCCTCCTGAGTAAATATTGACATCCCCTCTTCACTTCGGGTAATCACCAGGGCACCGAGTTTCAGTTCCCCCATCAAACTGTTTCCCACCTCTAACAAGGAGGAATCATCCACGATCTTGACACCAGTCGCCAATTCGACTTCTTTTCGATTCGGCGTTAATAAAGTTGCTCCGCAATATTTAGAGTAATTCTCCCCTTTAGGGTCGACAACAACTGGAATTCCTTTGAGTCGGCTAAAAGCAAAAATAGCCTTTAGAACTTTGTTGGTCAGCACCCCCTTGAGATAGTCGGAGACAAGAATCACCTGAAAATTTTCACGACACGTTTCAAGGTAAGCAATAATCGCATTTCCTGCCTCTTCATCAATATCTATCCGACATTCTCGATCGATGCGTAAAACCTGTTGATTACTCGACAGGACACGCGTCTTACGGGTTGTTTTGCGTCCTTGATTTAAAAATATTCCATCGTTTTTTATATTCAAATTGTTTGTAATATCTACCAACTTATGTCCATCTAAATCATCACCGATAACACTGACAACTGAAACATGACAACCCAACTCAAGTAAGTTAACAGCGACATTGCCTGCCCCTCCAAGTCGCATATCTTCTTTAACAACATCGACAACTTGCACAGGCGCTTCCGGGGAAATTCGATCGGTACGACCCCAGACATATTCATCAAGCATCAGATCACCAATCACTAATGCATTTAAGTTTGACATTTTAGAAAAGAAATCTTCTATCTCAAAACTGTTCATTCTTAACCATCTTTCAATTATTATTTATCAGCATCAAAGGCTTCATCAACCAACAGACAAAGCAAGTGTATCAGAACAATATGGCCCTCCTGAATATGGGAAGTAATGGCACTCGGAACCGTCAATGCGTGGTCCACAAATGGGGCAATTCGTCCCCCTGAACCACCAAGAAAACCAACTGTCGTACAGTGATGTTCTTTCGCAGTAAGGAGTCCTTTCAAAACATTTTCGGAGTTACCACTGGTAGAAAAGCCAAGAACCAAATCCCCTGGTTGAGCCAATGCTCGAATCTGACGACAAAAAATCTCGTTAAAGCCATAATCGTTACCAACTGCCGTTAATATTGAACTATCAGTTGTCAAGGCAATGGCTGGCAAGGCCTGACGTTCAGTAACAAAGCGACCGACAAGTTCTGCAGCCAAATGTTGCGCATCAGCTGCCGAACCACCATTTCCCATTACCAGAACCTTTTTCCCATTTTTAAGCTGTTGCACGAGAAAAGGTGCAACACGTTCCAGAGCAGGAGCTAATTCAACTTTCATCTGCTCTGTAACTCGATTATGTTCGTCAAAGTATTCACATACTTTTTTTTTCATTGTTTCAAACTCCAAACATGATGGATCATTCTGCCGACAAATGATTATAGCCAGACATCAATGACTGCCAACAATGATCACTAAAAGCAAAACTTCCATCCTGACCACCAAGTTTTCTCAGTGATCTTCGTAAGCGCTTCAAATTGAACACTTTCCAAGCTCCGTCTCGACGAATTTTACCGCGATCAAAGTCTAACAAAAAAACTTCACCAGCTCTATTGAGAAGAATGTTATGCGCATTTAAATCGGCATGGTAGACGCCTCTATTATGAAAGCGTCTAATACACGCACCAACAGAAAACCAGCTAGCCATATCAAGTTCATCAACATTAAGTACAGAAGCCAATGTCTTCACTTCAGGAATCTGTATAGTGATCAAATCTGCCCGATAAAATACAAATGATTTCTTTACCCCAGCAGCAACTGGCCGTGGCACAGGAAATCCTTCTGAGAACAATTTTTCGAGCAGATGCCACTCTTGCCACGAACGGCTTTTTTTCAGCGACAGGCCAAAGTACTGATCATGGAGGATTTCACCAATGAGTCCCCCACGCCGATAATGACGTAATACACGATCCTGCCCCTCAATTGAATGAAAATAGCATGATCCACGTCCACCGACAGGCTGGTCGACAATGCCTTTTTGTGTTAGATATTCGAGATCAAAAAGGCGCGCTGATGGAACGTGAATCAATTCAGCATCATAAAGAATCCAATAATCGCCATTCTTCTTCATTTGAGGTTTAATCAACAATGAAACTTCCCCTGCCATCGGCACCTAAAAAACTTTGTATCCTCAGGTTTTCAGCGATAGGTGATATCAGCCATGTCCTGCCAACACTGAATATTCTTCGAGCAAATTGGCCTGAAACAAAGATCACCTGGATTATTGGGAAAGCCGAGTACGGACTTGTCAGGGATATTCCCAATGTAGAATTCATTATATTTGATAAATCAAGAGGTTGGAAAGCCTATAATGACCTCATGAAAGACTTGCATGGACGAACATTTGATCTTCTCCTCCACATGCAGGTTTCATTACGTGCCAGCCTTGCCAGCCTTGCCATTAAAGCTCCGATACGCCTCGGATTTGATCGCAAACGGGCAAAAAACCTCCAATGGTTGTTCACAAATCACAAAATTGCAGCCATACCAAAGCAACATGTCTTGGACAGCTTTCTAGAGTTTCCAAAAGCCCTTGGACTGAATGCCAATTCCATAAATTGGGACATCCCGATTCCGACTGCAGAAACAAATAAAATGATGGAATTACTGCCACAGGGTCAGCCAATCCTCGTTATTAATCCCTGCTCCAGTATGCGCATCAGAAATTACCGTAACTGGAATATCGAATCATACGCAAAAATTATTGAATATGCTTCTGAAAAATATGGAATGGTAACGGTACTAACAGGTGGCCCATCAGAGAAAGAGCTGGAATACTCCTCTGCAATTACCAAAATAGCACATACAAAAACATTAAATCTGGTTGGGAAAACTAACCTCAAGCAACTTCTGGTTATCCTCAAAGCCGCTACGGTTGTCATCGCACCAGATACTGGGCCAGCCCACTTAGCTAATGCAGTTGCAACACCTGTTATTGGTCTTTATGCGACCTCCAATCCGGACCGAACCGGCCCTTACCATAACCGCGATCTAACTGTTAATAAATACCGGCAAGCAGTGCAAAAAGAGCTCAATAAAAATGTGGATGAAATCCCCTGGGGAAAAAGAGTGCGTAATCCAGAAGCAATGAATTTCATTCAGGAAACAGACGTCATCAAAAAACTGGAGAAAGTCTGGTAATCAATTCAATAACGATTTCATTCGCCTGCGCATTCGCCTTATTCCAATTTTAAGTCCAAAAAGCGACGAGGCAATCTTGAATTTCACTGATCCTTCAATCTTTTCAGGAAGGTAGGGCTGTGCCTCTGGACACTTCCCAAGAAAGTCAGAAAGTTCCATATAAGCCTTAATTTTTGGAAGAAAAACAGACTTTTTAAGTTTAAAATCGATAAACTGAACGTTATCTCTATCAATAATAAAATTCACTAATTGTGGATCTCCACGCAGATAGCCTTTTTTATGAAGTTCAATCAAAGAACTAAGAATTCGTTGAGCATCGACATCTTGTCCTGGCACCCCTTCAAGATATTGATAAATAACAAAACTCTCCACAACACATCCCAGCCATCGACGTTCAGCCGCCAATATTGGCGTAGGCCCAATCATGGATAACTCCATTAACTTGAGTTGGCTATTAAAAATACGACGACTCTCAGAAGGGCGAAATAGGGTCAAAAAGCGTTCCCATATTCTGCCATTACGGGCACGAGGGATTTTTAGTATCAAGTTCTGATCGCCAAAACAGAATTGGGCACTGAGTGTTCTTTTGTTGTCACGATATTTTTTCTGAAAGGTTAACGTTTGATCAATGACAGCAGAGACCAGCTGGATGGCCAGGTCGGAGGAATACGTGGTCACGATGGCATACTCTCGAAAAATCAATTTATCAAAGGAGTTACCTACAGAATCAATCATTTCAAAACAATACCAAAGTGATCACAAAGTGCATTCCACTGAAGACGATTACCATCTTCGCGGACATTCGTCTTCAATAAAGAATTTTTCTGAGAGCCAATCAACGGAATCGGTTTCGGCAATGATGATGATGAATGTCTGACTGCTGTGCCTTGCAAAAAAGACATCGCCTTAAACCATAAATCATCTGCTTTAGGTGCTAATTTCAAGAACAGTTCAGAGTCAATCGCCTGAGGCACTAATGCTCCTGGAGGATAAAGGACCCCTCCGTACCCTATAGCCATAAATTCAGGATCTGAAATTCCACCTTCTTTGACCACCGGCCACTGCTTGTAAGGAAGCAAATCCCCGCTATGGCCATCATGCATGATACGCCGACATTCGTGGGCGATAATATCGTGGGGATAATCAATATGATCAGCATATAACCGCTCGAGCCAGGTTCGTTCATAGATCAGATCATCATCACAGGTCACCAAAATCTTGGTAGGAAATTCCTGCAACGAGTGAATCAGTTTTCGATGTGAACATGTCAGCTCGACATAACGTATCTCAAACAACTCTGACTGTAAGCTACTCAAGCTTAAAGGCAGTTGATTGTGCAGATCATGGTTGAGCCAGAGAACAATCTTTTCTGGTTTACGAGATTGATTCAATACGCTACGAATCGTCAAATGGAGCGTGCTTAAACGAGAAGGAATCGAAGTTAAAGTGACAACTATTGGAAGTGGATTACTTGATGGGGCACACAAGGCATCACGATCAAGGAATTTCATGCAGGTCGCTGCCATAAAAGAAGGCCAGTATTCCTTTAGCTTCATGGAGAAATCTCCCAATCCTGAAGGTGCTGGTCTATTCCCAGGGTGGCCTTGATTTTTTTAGTCCTTTTCGTTTCAGCGCGAACTTCATAGCTATTCTGGAGCATCTCTTTAGTTATATAGCCACGTTTATGGTCAAGGTGGACACAAATAGCCGAATATCGAATCCGCTTCGGCATTAAACCCAGATGGCACAAACGATCTCCGAACTCACAGTCCTGACCGCCATATTGCATCTGTTCTTCAAAACCATTGACAGCAAGGGCAAATTCTTTATAGCACGATGCACTGTGGCCATTCCATGTTGGCCTTGCAGGGCTGATCCTATTGAGAAATTCAGCCCACTTTCCACGTGCCGTCAGTTTCAAAGTCTTATGGGTCTTTTTCAAACCTTTACCAAGAAGCCAAGTTACATCAAAAGCACGTTGCGTAATGATATCATCCCGAGTAATTGCCTGACTGACGTTCATCGGCAATTTAAAGTAACCTCCAGAAAGATAATTATTACGATCAGAATATTGGAGATGTTGCTCAACAAAATCCTCACGCGGAATACAGTCTCCATCGGTAAAAATCAGATATTCACCCTGAGCAGCGATAATTGCCTTATTCATAATCTGACACTTTTGAAAACCATCATCTTTATGCCAAACATGGTGAAGAGGCACTGATAACTCTTCCCGCATCCGATCAATAAGTTCTCGGGTCTCGTCACCTGAACCATCATCGGCAATAACAATCTCAAATTCTTTAACTGTTTGCACAGAAAACCCCCATAAAACTTTTTCAAGCCACTTAGGGGAATTATAGGTCGTAAAAATAACACTTGTTTTCATGATTTAACCATGTCTGGTGTTCATTCAGGGTTTTCAAAGGAGGAACTTAACACGATTTACAATATTGACGATATTCAGTGAGACGGTCAAGAGCATCCACATGAACACATCCAACCTGTGCAGGGAAACGCAAGTTCAATATTTTGGCAATGGCAAAACGATGATAACCGGAGCCCGCAAAGTACGGCTTACCATCAGGTCCGATGTGAATCAAAATCCCTCCACGTTCCCTATAGTTATCTTCGACCAAATCCCCTTGCGGCATAAGGGAGTTCGCCTCCTTGGTAAGATCAAAAACCCTGTCCAGGATATCAAATCTTTTTTCAACATCAGCCAAAGTACTCAAGCCATCGTACACCCGTGTTGACGATTCAGAAATCTTTTGCAAAGTATAGTCAAAAGCACCCGCATCTTTCCAACTCAAACCATCTACCCAATGGCGATAACAATAATTGTATTTTGGTATTTCGCTCAGCAATTGAATTGCTTTATCTGGCCATTGATCAACAACCATACCAGATGCCGATCGAACGCTGCGGCGATAGAAATTGGTGAAATCGCTACAATGTAAAAAAGAACCACAACATTCAGAATCTACCCACAACAATTCAGCGTATCTGGGGGAATCAGAACCAAATCGAACACGGTTAAATGAATCTCTGACCAGAGACCTAAGATAGTGTTTAACCATATTGATCTTTCCATATAAACGAAACAAGAACAGCTATAACAAGATTAAAAGTATAAACTCCGGTCCAGTAAAACATATATGATTCAAAAAAATTGACGATCAGCCAAAAAACAAAAAAGAGGATAAAAAAAAGATAAAAATCGGACGGCAATACTTTATTCTTCCATGCAAGATATGATCGCTTAATGAGCCAGAACAAAAGAACCAGATACAGGCCAGCTCCAAGAAAACCATAGCGCACCAACATCTCGAAATAACTGTTGTGCAAATGGCCAAAATGACCATTGGTATATGCTTGCAACCACTCCGTATGACGCATCACCAAGCTACCGCCATTACCTCCCCAACCAACGAGAGATCTTTGTGAAATCCACTCCAGAGCCGCACGCCATGACTGAACTCTGATTCCTATACTACCGGTAGACAAAGCATCAAGATCGCCGACAAGAAGATATTTTACCTCTACTAACTCACCCTTGTAACGCTGGACAACACCATCAGAAAAGAATATAGCCGCAACAATCAAGGCCATCCATATTCCTAGAATCGTCACTCTCTTCAAGACAAGACGGAAACCAACGAGATCATTATTGATAAATAACCGATACAAATAAGGGAGGCCAACTAAAAGCAACAGAAGCAAAAGAGAAATAAAAACGGAACGAGTCTGTGAAGACAGAGTGACAAAAAGAAAAAACAAAACTAAAATAGCCCATGAAATGCGTCGAAAAATAAAAAATCGGCCTTGAGCAAAAAAGCGCGTATAAAAAGAGACCAAACCTAAAAGTCCAGTACCAAATAAAACACCAGTGTGTTGCGCATTTTGGATATTAAAGTCGATCCTTGCTCCAGCTAAGCCTACAGCAATTTCCTTAAAACCATCTCCCATGGCCCATGGTGACAGGCAAAGACCGACTAGAGCCAACCCCCAGAAAACAAAGATATTCCGTTTTGAAGCAAAAATCCAAAAAGCAAAAATAAAGAAAATGAAGTGACGTGCAAGATGTTCTAACCGCGGGGAACTTTCAGCCCAATCAGGATATTCCAGAACTGAAAAAGACCAGGAAGCTAGCTGTACCAATACAGCTGCAAACAACAAATAAACTGGCAAAGACTTTCTAAGCGGCCCTCCATAACGAAAAAAACCATAGAGCCCTGTCAGAATCAGAAGAGGTTCTAAAGCCTTATAGAGATCATAATATGAAATCTTCAGTAAAGCGTAAGCAAAGATTAGTAACAACCCAAGCAAATTAATCCAACGAGGCATTATGGTAGAATTCAGTTCTAAACTATTCATGGAATCCGCATAAGCAAAGAAATCAAGACAAAATGATTCATAGATCAACTAATTACCAAAAAAGACTTTTTCTGTTTCGCGTAACATTTTACCCAGGCTGAATTGAGTTACAATCCAATCTCTCAACAAAGATGAATCAAACGTTGATCGCCCAGAGATTATAGATTGAAGCCCCTCAGCCATTGACTCAGTGTCTTCAATCTCAGTAAGGATTCCGTATTTACCACCATTAAGAAGTTCATCGCTTCCCGGCACCTTAGTTGAAACAACAGGTTTACCATAGCTCAATGCTTCATTAAGAACATTGGCCATTCCTTCATTTCGCGAACACAATAAAAAAACATCAATACTACGAAAAAAAAGTGACATATCATCTTGATAACCAAGAAAGTGAATTCGTGAAGACTCTACCCTTGTCCCAATATCGTCTCTAATTTGTTGCTCAAATTCGCCCCGCCCAACATGGACAACGTGTGCTGTCTCTGGGAGGTGCGCTAAAATATCAGGCAACAAATCGAATCCTTTTTGTGGACTGAAACGACCGGCACAACCAATGATGTTGGCATTATCTGGCAAACCAAACAGAGTTTTTAGATCCAATCGCGCCCCATCAGGGTCAGACAAAACAAAACCGTTGTAAACACGAAACAAATTGTTATCGTCAAAAAAGGTCGTTTGTCCTAATAATTCCTTTTTTAACGAATCACTATTGACCAAAACCTTAGCTTTTAAAAATCCAAATATGAAGCGATATTTGATCGTATTGATATTTCTTGAAATCCCAAGATATAAAATAATTCTAGGCACTCCAGCAAGCCGACCAGCAAGTGACACTAACCACCAATCTTTTTTCAACGCAGCAAAAATAACATCAGGGCCAATTTTTCTAAGTAACCGTACATACCTGATCAGAACAGATAAATTAAGATCTCCACCACGCGATGGAACTTCAGCCACTGAAACATTCTTTAAACCTGCAAACCGATCGGCAAAATAATCGTTAAGTAAAATGACGTAAACTTCAAAGCCGCGCTCACCTAAAAAACGGGCTCGTAATAAAACATTTTTCTCTATCCCGCCCCAAACTTTTGATGGGCAAAACAAAACTGTTTTTTTCATCGAACTGCCAAATCAAAAAAAAACGGGTTAGAGTACAAATCAATTCCCTTCTGCGACGCGACTACATTCGGCTTCATCAATTAACATCACAGGAATCCCATCTCGCACAGGGAAACGTAGGTAACAATTCGAACAATGAATCGACTTTCTGTCTTCATCCAATTCGACAGATTGTTTACATTTTGGGCAGGCCAGTATATCCAGTAATTCTGGTTTTAAGCTCATCATGATCTCCTCACGAAAGTTTGTACCATTTCTCTGAATGCATCTTCAGCATTAATATCTACTGCCATCGGCACCTGATAACAAGGAAGAGAAAACATCTCTTTCTTCAACTTAACAGCGTCCTTTTCAGTTGTTATCATTCCTTCACATCCCGCTGCGGCAGACCTGATTTCAGCTTGTAAACTTTGATCATAATCGCAGTGATCACTCAACGAGAGGCTGTTTTCAATAACCAACCCATCATATTTCAGAGCTAAAAAAAAACTCTGAGGATCAGCAATTCCAGCAAAAGCAAGCAATTTTAGTTTTTTCAATTCATGAAAAGAAAGTTGTTGACCCGACAAATCAACAGCAAAGTTTTCCAACTGATGGCGACAATAAAATATCTGCTTGTTTTCTAAAGAAAAACGGGGGATCTCTTCAGCACGTGTCAAAAGAAGAACATCGGCTCTTCTTAGTGCATTTGGGAATTCACGCAACAATCCAGCCGGAAGCGGCCAGCCATTGGCACAAGGATTTGAGGCATCAAGCAGAACAAGATCCAGATCCCGTTCCACCGCACGATGCTGAAATCCATCATCCAGAATTACTACATCAGCCCCATAGTGGTCGACAGCAACTTGAACACCTGCTGCCCTTTTACGAGCAATCAGAACTATAGCTTCCGGATTTTTATGAGCCAGCAAAAAAGGTTCATCACCGGACACTTCAGCCTCAAGTAATAGTCCTTCCCCATTTGAGACGACCCCGACTTTCCCGGAAAAGGTTCCACCATAGCCCCGACTGACAACGGCCGGTTTTTTTCCTAGGCTAAGAAACTCCTTGACCAGCCAATCAACTACCGGCGTTTTTCCTGTACCTCCAACAGCAAGGTTCCCAACCGATACCACTGGAACTTCTGCACAAAAACGGGAAAAGATTCCCCAATCGTAACATTTGTTACGTAACCAACTTATTAGTCCATAAATAGCTGAAAACGGCAACAACAGCAAAAAGACAAGCCATTCTAATGGCTGTCTGGCACCTTTTAAAGCAGTTCGACGATGGAGTTGCTGTAACTTACTCATCAACTGTTCATATACCTGGCAACATGACGCATTGTCCGTTCTGTCGCTCCAGCATTTTCAACAATTAAAGAACGACCGGCTTCTCCCATCGCCCGGCAACGGGCAGGATCGTTGAACATAATAGTCATTTTTCGAACAAGATCGTTTTGATTTGCAACCTTTATTCCGGCACCGGAGCGGATCAATTTAGCGGAAATTTCTTTAAAATTTTGCACATAGGGGCCAAAAAGAACCGGTTTTGCCAACAATGCCGCCTCCAGCAAATTATGACCGCCAACTGGCACCAGACTGCCGCCCACAAAAACCAGGTCAGCAGTGCTATATAGATCAAGAACTTCACCCATAGTATCGACAAGGAGAACTTCACCGGGGGAAAGCAGCTCACCATCCACCTGCAATGAGCTACGCAGACGGTATCGTAATCCGGAATCCTTGAGCAACGCCTGCACGTCCCGTTTTCGTTCAGGGTGCCGTGGAATTAAAACCAACAGCAGAGCCCGGTCAACCTTTGAGGCAATTTGCCGGTATGCCTCAAGAAGTTGTTTTTCCTCCCCATCGTGGGTACTTCCTGCAACGAGTATCGCGACATCTTCGGGCAAGCGATATTGCTTTTTTCTTCGCTTAACCTCTGCTTCAGTCACATCCTTTAACTGGAAATCAAATTTAAGATTCCCAGTATTTTCGATTTTCCCACCTGGAGCCCCCAAAACGGCAATTCTCTCGGTATCCTCTTGTGATTGCATACAAAATGCAGAAAAACTTTCCAGCATCGGCCTTAACAAAAAACGTAAAAAACGATAGCGTGGGAATGAACGATCAGACAGCCGTCCATTGATCAGAATCAATGGGATATCACGGAGTGCTGCCTGCCGGATAAAATTAGGCCAGATTTCGGTTTCAACAATAATGATCAGCTCTGGGCGGACTAAATTCAATAAACGTCTTATCGAAAAACTCAAATCGACCGGAAACAAAATGGAAAGATCAACAAATTCACTTTGCCGGGCAGTTGCCAAACCGGTTTTGGTCATGTTTGTAACCAGCAGAGCATAGTCAGGATAGTCCTCTTTTATCCTCCGTGCCAACAATAAGGCAACCCGGGTTTCACCTACTGATGCCGCATGAATCCAGACAATTTTTTTCTCACCCCATATTTCGATTTTTTTATTTTTATAATAACCCAAGCGCTCACGAATACCGCCAGATTCCTGTCTGGTTACAATCCGTTGCAGAGAAAAAAAAGGGAGCAGAAAAAAAGCCGCCAAAATCAACAGAAAGTCATATAGCAGATACACCGTAAGACTCCAATCGCTGTTCAGCCCGTTGTTGGTTCTCCTGCATAGCTTTATTTAACCGCTCGCGGAAACCAATCACCCCTTCCTGCTTATCAAAATACAACGGCTCCCCAAAAGAATAGACTCCACGGCTGAATGGATACGGAACCAGAAACCGATCCCAAGATTTAAACCGATGTCCACGGTTGCAAACAAACGTCATGGGGATAACCGGGCGACCACTCATCCGTGCCAACTGAATAACGCCATCCTTGAGTTCGTGTCTTGGCCCCTTGGGTCCATCAGGAGTTAAAACGATATCAGCTTTTTCTTTACATAAATCGAGCATTTCTTTAAAGGCAGCCCTGCCGCCACGAGAAGATGATCCTCTGACCGCATCCTGATCAAAATACTTCATTGTCCGGGCGAGGAGTTCACCATCCTTTGAAGAACTGATTAATAGCTTTGCACGTTTACCCGGATAGCCAAAAACCAATAATAACAACTGATCATGCCAGAATGGAATAATGGCCGATTCATCACACTGCCAGGTGCTACGTAGATGATCCTCCCCCAGAGTCTCATTTTTCAAGAGTAAATGAAGTAGATGCATCACCCGCGAGGCAACGAAGGGAACAAATCTTAACAGGAGTCGATCACCAATCTTCATCCACTCTGCTCCCCGAACTGTGTATCGCAAAGCCGCTTATATAGACCATCATGTTCAAGAAGTTCCTGATGGCACCCGGATTCAACCACCTCACCTTTATCCAGAACCAGAATCCGATCTGCGTGCATAATAGTAGAAAGTCGATGGGCAATAATAAGTGTCGTCCGGTTTTGCATCAAATTACCGAGGGCTTGCTGAACCATCGCTTCACTTTCTGTATCCAAGGCGCTGGTTGCTTCATCCAACAGGAGGATCGGTGCATTCTTCAAAATAGCCCTGGCAATACAGATTCTCTGTCGCTGACCACCGGACAGGCGGACACCACGATCACCGATCTGTGTCTGATAACCTTCGGGCAGTTGTTGAATAAATGTATCGGCATAAGCCTGAGTGGCGGCTGTCTCTACCAGCGAGAAATCGGCACCAGGTTGTCCATAGCGGATATTGTTGGCAATACTATCATTGAACAGAAATGTTTCTTGATCTACCAACGCCAGATTAGCATGTAAACTCTCTTGAGTTAATTCACGGATATCGTAGCCATCAATCAGGATCTGTCCCTGTTGTGGATCATAAAAGCGATTCAACAAGCCAATCAGAGTACTTTTCCCGGCTCCGCTTGATCCTACCAGAGCGACAACTTCGCCGGGCTTGACCTCGACAGAAAAATCAACCAAAACAGGATCATCGTCATAAGCAAATTTGACATGCTTAAAACTGACATAACCTTGGCTGCGAGACAAATCAACGGCGTTGGGAGCATCGACAATTTCAGGCCGATTATCCAGCACCTCAAAAACTCGTTGAGCGGCACCCAGAGCGTTCTGAATAGTGTTGTTAACCTTGGTTAGCCGTTTAAGGGGGGTATACATCAATAGAATCGCGGCCAGAATAGAAAACAATTCTCCCTTGGTCATTGCTTCCAGCGCAACCCGATTCAAGCCGTACCAGAGAACAGCTGCAACCCCGAAAGAGGTCATTATTTCCATAACCGGTGATGAAGCCGCTGAATATTTGAATGTTTTACGGATAAAATTGAGAAAGCCGGCATTATTTTGAATAAACTTCTGTTCCTCACGCTCTTCGGTCGCAAATGCCTTGATGACCTTGATACCGGAAAAGCTCTGTTCCAGGACACTGGTCACTCCTCCCATAGCATCCTGACCGCGGCGGGAATATTTTTTAATCCTCTTACCAAGCACTGCCGCAGGCCAGACAGACAGAGGGATAACTACAAAAGCCATTAATGCCATCTTCCAATCGGCATAAAAGGCATAACCGGTCAGAGCTAACAAGGTCAGAGTCTCACGCAATAAAGTCACCAGTACCGTTGCAAGTGCAGCTTGCATCACATTGACATCATTAAGGATTCTTGACATCAACGAACCTGACGAGCTGCTGGTGTAAAAACGCATCGATAATTTTAGCGCATGACCAAAGGTTTGGTTACGAATATCCTGGATTGCATATTGACCAGCCGTACGGATATTGTATTCCTGAACATAGCGTGATAACCCCTTAAAAGTTGCCAGACCAACAACCAGAAAAGGGACCAGCTTTGCCAATCCCAGATTCCCGGCAATAATCAAGTCATCAACAAAGGGCTTGACCAGATATGCCAGAACGGCATCTGAAGCAGCGACTCCCATGGAAGCCACCATCGATAGCGCAATAATCCATTTATACGGCGCGGCATATCCGACAAGGCGGAGATAAATATTTTTTTGTTTCCCTGTTAGCAAGCTAAACAACCCTACCTAGGAAATTGAAGCACACATCTCTGCAGCGATAGCAGCAACCCGTACGGAACAACCTGGCTCACCGAGCAACCGCCGCACCTCTTCCAGATCTTGACCCATTGTTTCGATATAATCTTGATCTTCGAGCAAACGTAAAACTTCACGAGACATTGCAGCAGGTTCTGCCGCATCTTGAATAAATTCACGGACAACGCCACGACCGGCAACAATATTTGTCAATCCAGCGTATTCAATTTTAATTAACCGCCTGCCGATGGCGTAACTTAAAGGTGCTACTTTATACAAAATAGCCATCGGCGTTCCCACCAGAGCTATCTGCAAGGTAACAGTCCCCGATACAGTCAAAACTGCATTACAGGCAGCGGCGACTTCATAAATATTTTCTTCAACAATAAAAACTGGCAACCCTGCGGCTGACAACTTTTGTTCGAAAAGGTCGCGCGCTAATGAGGGGGCAACTGGCAGTAAAAATTTAGCGTCTGGCTTTTGTTGGTGGACAAGCTGAGCCGTATCAATCAAACTTTCCAGAATATGCTCTATTTCACTATTGCGGCTCCCGGGGAAAATCCCGACAATCTGCTCATTGACCCCGATTCCAAGGTCGTTTCGTAACGAACCTTGTGGTTGGTTAGCTACAAACTCATCCAGCAAGGGATTGCCAACATATTCTGCTTTGACCCCCAGAGATTGATAAATTTTTGTTTCAAAAGGAAAAATCAGTGCCAGTCGATCAACCCGTTCAGCAATAACCCTTGCCCGCCCACTCCGCCAGGCCCAGACCTTGGGGCTGATATAGTAAAGGACTGGTATGCCGGCGGCTTTCGCAACCTTGGCAAGGCGCAGGTTAAAGTCAGGGAAATCGATTAAAACCAATAAATCGGGGCGTTCGGTTTGACGAATAACCCGCTTCAGCTGTTTAAAACGCCGCAAGATCTTCGGTAACTGGCGGACAACTTCAACCACCCCCATAACCGACAATTCATCGGAAGGAAAAAGAATTCGGCACCCTGCAGCCTGCATCTTATCACCACCGACACCATAAAAACTTAAGTGAGGATGATGTTCAGCGGCAGCCTTGATCACATTGCTGCCATGCAGATCCCCGGAGGCTTCTCCGGCAACGATCATCACTCTTCGGGACGGTTTAATCTTCGCTTGTACCATAGAATCTACAGACCTAAAAAACAAAAGGCGAGAGCCATTCGGATCTCGCAACCTTTGTTCCCCAATAGAGCTGTCTTGACATCGCTAACGTGCCAGTCCACGCTCACTTTTTTTCAAAAAATCGAGATAGGTTGCAACTTCTGACACAGAGACATCAAATTGCTCCTCAATTTTGACAACAGCGTCTTCAAGCTTGAGATTCGAACGAAAAACCAGTTTGTAGATATTCTTGATATTGGCCAATGCTTCACGACTGAAACCGCGACGCTTCAAACCGGTCAGATTTAAACCGACCACTTTAGCTCGATCCCCCTGAACAATGGCATAGGGAACCACATCCTGACCGATCATCGAACCACCACTGGCCATCACATGGCATCCGACCCGGACAAATTGATGCACTGCACTCAAACCACCAAGGATCGCATAGTCATCTACTTCGACATGTCCGGCCAGAGTCGCTGCATTTGCAAGAATCACATGATCTTTAACGATGCAGTCATGGGCCACATGGGCATAAGCCATCAGGAGATTGTCATTGCCAATTGTTGTTATCCCGCAGCCATCCTCGGTTCCCAGATGGATGGTTACAAATTCACGGATCCGGTTACGATCGCCAATTTTCAAGTAAGAGACCTCTCCGGCAAATTTCAGATCCTGAGGAATCGCACCAATCGACGCAAACTGGAAAATCTGGTTATCACAACCAATTTCGGTATACCCCTCAATGACCGCATGGGGTCCAACCGTTGTCCCAGCACCAATTTTCACATGCTCCCCGATAACGGCATAAGGACCAACAGTGACTGAGGGATCGAGTTCTGCCCCGGAGGCAATAATTGCCGTTGAGTGGATCATAATTACTCCAGTTTACTTGTCTGCAAAAGTAGCTTTCAATTCAGCGTCAGCGACTTTGGTATCACCAACATAAGCGGTCCCCTTGAACTGGTATATTCCCCGCCGCCTGGACAGCAATTCCAGTTCCATCCGCAAAACATCACCGGGAAGAACCGGTTTACGGAAACGAGCCTTATCGATACCGACAAAATAGGTAACTTTGTCATCGGCAATATCATCGAGAACTGTCACGTAAGCCCCTCCTACCTGCGCCATCGCTTCTACAATCAAAACCCCCGGCATAATAGGATGGTCAGGAAAGTGTCCCTGGAAAAAGGGTTCGTTGACCGTCACATTTTTATAGCCATTAACTCTCGCCCCTTCTTCAACTTCCTCGATTCGATCAACCAGGAGAAAAGGGTAACGATGCGGCAAAATTTTCATAATCTGTTGAATATTCATGACAAGCATATCAGGTCTCCTGCAATAGCGCCTCGAGTTCCTCGAGACGCTTCTTCATTTGTTTCATTTCCTTACGCATTTCGGGAAGCTTGGGCAATGCCATTGTCGCTCGAAGCCATTGTTTGTGTGGCATCAAAGGCAAGCCGGACAAGACCTGATTCGAAGCAACATCATTTGTCGCCCCTCCCCGTCCACCAATCATGACATTGTCACCAACCGTTAAATGACCAGCAGCCGCTGCCTGGCCGCCAAAGGTACAATGTTTACCAATTTTGGTACTCCCGGCAATGCCACTTTGTGAAACCAGGATACAGTCTTCACCAATCTCCACGTTGTGGGCAATCTGGACCAGATTATCGATTTTAGTCCCGCGGTGGATTCGTGTCTCACCTAAGGCAGCACGATCAACACAACTGTTCGATCCTATCTCAACATCATCTTCCAGCACAACAATCCCCACCTGTGGGATTTTGTAGTAACCGTCCCCATCTGGCGCAAAACCAAAACCATCAGAACCAATCACCACCGCTGGCTGCAGAATGACCCGATCCCCCAGACGACAACCTTCACGCACAACTGACTTGGCATGCAGAAGACAACCCTCTCCAATTTTGACATCGTCATAGATAACGACCCCGGGATAAAGGGTTGTTCCGGCACCGATTGTGACCCTCTCACCAACCACACAACCGGGATAAACAGTCGCGGATTCATCAACATCTGCAGACTCAGCAATCCAGGCACCCGACATAATCCCTTTAACGGGTCGCTGTGGAACCTGCAACAAAGTCAGTATTTTGGCAAATGCCAGATAGGGATTTTTACAGACGATCAGGTCCATCCCCGGGGCTTCAACTCCGGGGACAACAATCACTGCCGAGGCCCTGCAATCTTTCAATTGTGCAAGATATTTCGGATTTGCAACGAAGGTAATATCACCCTCTTGCGCCTGATCAATAGGTGCAACCCGGTCAATATCGAGCTCAGGATTTCCACTGACTTCACCCTCAACCAGATCTGCTAATCGTTGTAATTTAGCCATCACGAAATTCCTTAAGAATTATTCTGATTTATAACTCTTATCGTAAGCCTTGATGAGTTCATCGGTTAAATCGTTCATATGATCGGCGATATAGACAAGTCCTCCTTCACTTTTCTCGAGAACCATCGCATAACCACCATCCTTGCCCATTTTTTTCAGGATGACCGAAAGATCTTTCAAGATCGATTGGGTCAGTTTTCCATCTTCTTGTTGCAGCTTCCGTTGCGCATCTTGCTTGAACTTTTGCAATTCCGCGACACGTTGCTGGTATTCCCGAACCTTCTCCTGCTTGGCACTGTCGGAAAGAAGGGCAGCCTGTTGTTCAAGCTCCCCCTTTAACTCCAGGAACGCACCCTCTTTAATTTTAAACTCTGTTTCGTACTCTTTGGCCTTTGCTGCAATTTCACTTTTTGCTTCAGCACCGGCTTTGGACAGATTCAATGCTTTCTGCAAATCAACATAGGCAATTTTCATTTCAGCAAAGGCTGGGGTAACAAACAAAAGCAGTGCAACTAAAGCGAATAAAATTTTCTTCATGACTTTCTCCTGTAATCAAACCTGTTAGAAGGCTCTTCCAATAGTAAATTCAAATATCGATTGTTTTTCATCATTTCGGGGCGACAGGTTATAACCCCACTCAAAGCGTAACGGCCCCATCGGACTCTGCCAGCGAATGCCAGCTCCGACACTGCTACGCATATCAGAGAAGTACTCCTCATCATCGGTCCAAGCATTGCCAGTATCGAAAAATAAAACTCCTTTCAAACCAAGATCTTTGGCCAGCGGGAAAAGATATTCAAAGTTGAAATATCCCATTTTTTCCCCACCAACAAAACTGCCACTTTCATCTGTCGGGCCAACCTCCCGATTTTCAAATCCCCTGAGAGTTCGAATCCCCCCGAGGAAAAATCTTTCGGTGATTGAGACATCATCGCTGTTTGTAGAGACAACGTAACCAACCTCACCATGAATTGAAAAAACGGTCCCCCAGAACAGTGGGAAAAAATGTCGGTGCTCAGCAATTGATTTAACAAATTCTTCGGTTCCCCCAAGCCCTGCATACTCCAAACTCAGCTTGGTAATTCCACCACGGCTGGGATCCTGGTAATAATCGGTACTATTACGAATCCACTCGGTTGTAATTGATGAGAGGGTCGAATCACCTGCCTGCTCCTGAACCCAGAGACTGGCAAACGGGGAAACATTGAGGATCTCCTGCTGCTCATAACGATAGGTCAAGTAAGCCTTTGAGTTTCTGGTCACGGGATGACCCGCCCGGATCGATCCACCGGTACGGAAGTCGTCGTAATCATCGTATTCCCGCTCAGACTTATAAACTTCGCCGCCCAGCGTCCAATTGGTATCGAGAAAGTGCGGATCACTGATCCCGACTGAATACGTCGTACTGGTTGAACCAAAAGAGCCACTGAGGCTAAGACGCACCCCATAACCCATAAAGTTATCCTGAGAAAGGGACCCCTGAGCCATGAGCTTGTCGACCGAAGAATAACCAAGACCTATTGAAAATGTCCCCGTGGGTTTTTCCTGGACCTCAACATCAAGAACCGCTTGACTCTCATCAGAACCAGGCTTCTGCGTGACATTGACCTCATCAAAGAAACCAAGATTCCGGACCCGGCGTTTCGCATCCTTCACCCTGCTGGCACTAAAACGGGACCCCTCAAGCAGAGGGATTTCACGGCGGATAACCTTGTCGCGGGTCTTTGTATTACCGCTGACCTCAATCCGCTCAACAAAAATCTGGATCCCCTGCTCGACCTCCAGATTTAAATCTATCAGCAAGAGCTTCTGGTCTTTATTGGTCAATGGTGCCACATTTGCGTAAGCATAACCACTATCTGCGTATAAATCTGTCAACGCAAGAATACTATCGTGCAACACTGACCGGCTGAAGATGTCTCCGGGTTGCAGTTTTACCAGACGCAGGAGCTTTTCCTCTGGATACATCAAATCACCAGAGACATTGACCTTGCCAACTTTATACTGCGCCCCTTCATCAATCTCAATCAGGATATCCAGATGTTTGTCATCGATCAGAGAAACCTGTGCCGGCTTGACCTTGACATCCTGATAACCTTCATCGTGGTAAGCAGCCTTGATTCTTTGAATATCCAGATCCATAGTGTCTTCGAGGTACGCCCCCCGGCCAGTGATCCAGGACAGAAACCAGCGCTCGCGAGTTTCGATCTTTTTGATCAGATCCCCTTTATCAAAAACCGTGTTGCCGACAAATTTAATATCACGGATCAGAACTTTCTCTCCCTCATCAATTCCGAAAGTGAGCGTCGCTTCATTTTTTAAATCGGTTTGCAATTCCGGTTCGATTTTTGCTGCGTGAAAGCCATCTTCAATATAGGCGTTCTTGATCTCCTGGATGCTCTGTTCAACTTTTGCACGGCGATATATCGAAGGTGTTCTGATTTTCACGAGAGGACGCAACTTTTTCCTGGAAAGCTCTTCATTTCCGCTGAATTCAATTTTGCGGACCAAAGGATATTCGTGGACCACAAAAGTGAGAATCTTTGCTCCCTGCACCTCGGTCAGTTCAGCAGAGATATCGGCAAAACGTTTCAAGGTAAAGATACTATGGATGGCCTGATCAATCTCCTCAAGAGAAACCATATCACCGGGCTCGATTGAGATAACTGCCAGAATCGAGGATGACTCAATCCGCTTGTTTCCCTCGATCTGGACATCGGACACTTTAAAATCCTCAGCAGCGGCAAACACTGCAGCGCTTAGCAGACAAAGTGTCAATAGTACTTTCTTCAACATATGTGGCCTTCAGTATAAAATGACAAAAAAAAAAGATTCTTGCGCAAAAACTTCATGGAATGGTTACACAATCAAAAAACGCGATTATAGGGAATCACACCAAGAACTTCAATTCAAATTATCCCCGGCAAGCACCCCATCTTCAATGCGTAATGTCCGATCAAGGCTATTTGCCAGAGAGGTATTATGGGTAACAATGATCATCGTCAGGCCACGAGCCTGATGCATCCGATTGAGCAACTGCATAATTTCATCGGAAATCCGGCTATCCAGATTTCCGGTCGGTTCGTCCGCCAATATCAATCGGGGCTCACGAATCAAAGCCCGCGCAATGGCAACCCGCTGTTGCTCCCCACCCGACAAAGTGCCGGGTTTGTGGGTCAGGCGATGCTCTAAACCAACTTCTGCTAAAATCGCAGAGGCCCTCTGTGCTGCTTCTGCTCGTCTTGAGCCACCAATCAAGAGGGGCATCATGACATTTTCCATCGCGGTAAATTCGGGTAACAACTGATGAAACTGGAAGACAAAACCAACGGTACGATTACGGAAAGCATCCAATTCTGC
Organism: Deltaproteobacteria bacterium tcs-42; assembly: GCA_002049545.1. Classification (GTDB taxonomy): domain Bacteria; phylum Desulfobacterota; class Desulfuromonadia; order Desulfuromonadales; family Geopsychrobacteraceae; genus Desulfuromusa. The sequence continues at coordinate 27,990 of LLYT01000012.1, forward strand.
CCCACGCAACGCAAACAAGCTATCACCTTCAAACAACACCTCACCGGAAGTGGGGTGATCCAATCCCCCCAGAATATGCATCAGGGTTGTTTTCCCGGCACCGGAGGTACCAACAACAGCAACCCGCTCGCCAGCGCAGATTTTGAGATTGACACCACGCAGAACATCAATCACCCCGCCCGGTGTTGTGAAACTCTTGCCAAGGTCGGCAACTTCAATCATCGCCCGCTCATTCATAGCGCAATGCCTCGGTTGGATCCATGCGCGAGGCTCGCCAGGCAGGATATATGGTTGCCAGCAAACAAATACTCATAGCCATCACCATGACGACAACAACATCGCTGACAATAATTTCGGAAGGGAAATGCTCCATCCCGTAGACAGCTTGATCAAATATTCTGATGCCAAAAATTTGTTCGAGAAATTTGATAGCCGCATCGGCATAATTTGCCAGAAAAACTCCCAATGCAGTTCCAAGCCCGGTCCCCACAGTACCGATGATAAAGCCCTCCATTATAAATATCTTCATGATACTGCGTGCATTGGCACCCATAGCCCGCAGAATGGCGATATCACGATTCTTCTCCATCACCACCATAATCAGGGTGGTCGCAATGTTAAAAGCGGCTACCAGGACAATGATGCCCAGGATAATAAACAGACCCAATTTTTCCAATTTAAGGGCCGACAAAAAGGAACCATAAATACTTTGCCAGGGGCGAATTACCGTGGGAAATTCAAATTGCTCAGCCAAAGAATCGGCAACCTGAGGAGCCCGATCATACCGATCAACCTCAAGTTCAACACCACTGACGAGCCCCTTTGAATCAAAAAATTCCTGCGCAACCAGTAAGGGAATATAGGCATAAAAACTATCGACCAGGCTGCTCTGCTTTTCAAAAATAGCGACCACCTGAAACGGCTTCATTTTGGGAATCATGCCGAAGGGAGTCATGGTGAATAGCGGGGGAATGACATTGATAGAGTCACCGACAGCAACCCCCAGGCCACTCGCCGTGTCAAGCCCGATAATGATTCCGGGTCGATCCCCTGTCGCAGAATAGAAAATTTCGTGAACCGCTTCCCCATCCAGAGTCAGGAGCGGTTGGGTAAAAATCTTGTGTGCCGCACCAACCCCCTTGACACTGACCGCCGAGACGTTCCCCCGGGATAACAACATCGCTTCTTGCGCAACAAATGGAGTCGCAGAAAGGACATGTGGTGTTTGACTTGCAGCCTCAACCAGCTCCTGCGGGTTTTCAATCCCATCACCGAAGCTCTGCATCAAGACATGTGGAACATTACCAAGGATCTGTTGACGCACGCCGTCGGTAAAACCGGTCATCACCGCCAGAACCAGAATCAGCGCCGCAACACCAAGAGTCACCCCGGCAATCGAGATAAAGGAAATAACCGAAATAAAGGTCTGCTTCCGCTTGGCACGCAGATAGCGGAGGCTGATAAACCATTCGTAGGACATTAATATCCTTTTAAGCAAAATTTTGCGACGCCAGCAAGATTAGCTGATTTCAGGGCGGAGCTGCGGAAACAAAATCACATCGCGAATCGAAGCCGAATTGGTCAACAGCATAACCAGCCGATCAATACCAATTCCCTCACCTGCGGTTGGTGGCAACCCATATTCAAGCGCCCGAATATAATCCTCATCCATCTCATGCGCTTCTTCATCCCCGGCTGCCTTCTCCTCAAGTTGATGGAGAAACCGTTCTTGCTGATCCAGCGGATTATTCAACTCGGAAAAAGCGTTGGCAAGTTCACGACCGACAATAAACAGTTCAAACCGATCCACCACTTCGGGGTTTTGATCATTTTTGCGTGATAATGGAGAAATTTCGGTTGGGTATTCGGTAATGAATGTCGGTTGCCAGAGGTTCGGTTCAACCACTTCATCAAAGATCTCAGCCAAAAGTTTACCATGGCCGATTCTGCTCTCTAATTCCAGGCCAAGTGATTGTGCGTAGGCAAGTGACTTTTCTCGATCATCAAGGACTGTCATATCAGCAGAGCCGTATTTAACGATCGACTCCTTCAAAGTCAAACGATCCCATGGCGGAGTCAGATCAACATCTTTATCGCCATAAGGGATAACCATGCTGCCACACACCTTATTTGCCACATGCGAGATCAACTCTTCGGTAAAATCCATCAAATCATCATAGGTTGCATAAGCCCGATAAAATTCCATCATGGTGAATTCCGGGTTGTGCTGAATCGAAATCCCCTCATTCCGGAAGTTCCGGTTAATTTCAAAAACCCGATCAAAACCACCAACGACCAAACGTTTCAGATAGAGTTCTGGGGCAATTCGCAAAAACAGATCCATATCCAGAGTATTATGGTGGGTCACAAACGGCTTGGCTGTTGCCCCGCCTGCAACTTGTTGCATCATCGGCGTTTCAACTTCAAGATAATCGCTATCCAACATATATTCGCGGATCAGATTGACAATTTGGCTGCGCTTACGAAAGACCTCACGGACTTCGGGGTTGGCAATCAAATCGAGATAACGCTGCCGGTAGCGGGTTTCGACATCGGTCAACCCATGCCATTTTTCGGGTAATGGCAAGAGCGATTTCGTCAACAAACGGATTTCTGCAGCTCGTAACGACAGCTCGTCAGTTTTGGTACGAAACGGAGCACCGACAACGCCAACGATATCGCCGATATCAAATTTCTTGAAATGGTCGAAAAACTCTTCACCGACCTGATTACGCGCAACGTAAATCTGCATGATGCCACTACCATCCTGCAGTTGCAGAAAGGCCGCCTTGCCAAAATCGCGACGGGCGATAATCCGCCCGCCGATTCGATATTCAACCTCGGTCTCTTCCAGTTTTTGCTTGTCATCTGCGCCATGTGCAGCATGGATCTGCCTGGCCGTATGGTTGACACTAAAATCGTTGGCAAAAGGGTTGATACCAGCAGCCTGAAAAGTATCGATTTTATCTCGCCGCTGCTGCAATAATTCGTTCAATTCTTCCATAAATTTATTCCTTAACTGTTCAATTTGGTGCAGCAAGATAACCTCAGCACCCCGGTTTCGTCAAGGTAGAAAGGCGGGTCAGCTATAATCCCTCAAATGCTGTCAAAGCAGTCCGAAACTCAGTTGGCATCCGGCACGGCTTACGGGTTTGATAGTTGAAACAAATCAACGGTGTTTCTCCCTCTGCAGTCAATTCATCAGCACGTTCAACCCGATACTCCATCAGCCAACTGGAACGCTTCAATTGCTTCGATTTAACACCTATATTCAACTGATCGCCGAGAAACATCTCTTGACGAAAGAAGACGTGCGCTTCGGGCATAATGATTCCGCAACTGCCAAGGTCAATCTCAGAATAAGGTCCCAGTTCCGCCAAATAGGCAATTCGAGCATCTTGAAAGAAATTCAATACCGCTGAATTGGCTACGTGACCTCCATAGTTGATATCAGCGACACCCACGCGATAAGAAAATTGAAATCGAAACCCGTCCATTTAATACTCCATCAACGTTGGCACGTCGGGCAAAAGAAGGTTGATCGCTGGCCCAGACGCTGGTTATGAATCGGTTGGCCACAGATGGGACATGCTCCACCACCACGACCGTAAACCTGCAGTTGCTGAGTAAAATACCCCGGTTTCCCGTCGGCCTGATTGAAATCACTGATCGTCGTCCCACCAGCATCAATTGCTTGGTGCAAAATCTCCTTGATTGCATCCGCTAATTTTTCATACCGGTTGAGTCCAACCCGTCCGGCGGCTCGATCAGGCCGAATTCCGGCACAAAACAGGGCTTCACTGGCGTAGATATTCCCCACCCCGACAACTCTCTTCTGATCCATGATAAATTGCTTGACGGTCAATTTTCTCCCTTGGGCAACAGTCCAGAGATAGTGACCGGAAAAAGAATCGCTCAATGGTTCAGGGCCAAGATTCCAGAGTAATGGATGGCGAAATGGATCGCTATCGGTGTAGATGAAAGCACCAAATTTACGCGGATCGGTCAAGCGGAGAGATTGCCCATCGGTAAAAATCAGATCGACATGGTCATGCTTCTGTTCTGTGGACCCCGCCTCAACAATCCGCAAACTTCCCGACATCCCCAAATGCAAAATCAACGTTCCATGATCACAGAACAAGAGAAGATATTTGGCTCGTCGTTCAACTCTGTGGATTTTCTGTCCGGGAAGTTGATGGCAGAGAGCCCGGTCGAGTGGCCAGCGTAATTTAGCGGTTCGCAGGACACATTCAAGAATCGTGCGATCCGTCACATGGGGGGTGATTCCACGCCGGGTTGTTTCTACTTCAGGCAATTCGGGCATAGTTTAAGTTCAGGTGATTTGAGGCTTCAGGCTGAAGGTTCAAGCCTACAACCTGCTGTTCTCAAAAGCGGATCTTTTGCGTTGCATTATCAAAGTGGTGAAAATCGATTTGATCCGGCACACCAGAGTAATCATCTTCTCCCAGTTTCTGTGCCGAATGGTAAAACCAGCGCTCGTCAGATTCAATCAACAAAGCGAGCTCGAAAAAAAACTGTGGTCCCGTTTCGGTGGCCAATTCCATCAACAGGAGCACCTCGACTTGCCCCTTATCAACAACCCGCTGTCGCAGGCATCGCCAGCTTTTTATCGCAACAGAGCGCAACTGTTGCTGGGCAAAATGGAGATAGGTATCACAATCACCAAACTGTTGCAAAAATGGTGCATCATTATGATAGCTGTCATAAACAGCCACATAGTCACCACTCTTTAAAGCAGAAAAGCGATTGTCCAAAAACTGTTGAACTGTCATTCTTTGAGCCTGGGATCGAGAGCATCACGAATCCCCTCGCCGAGAAGGTTGTAGCCCAGAACTGTGATCAAGATTGCCAGGCCGGGGAAAACCGATAGCCACCAGGCACTGCCAAGGGTCTGTTTCCCGATAATCAACATGTTCCCCCAGGAAGGGGTCGGCGGTTGAACCCCGATACCGAGAAACGACAGGGCACTTTCGGTCAAAATAGCCCCAGCGACACCAAGGGTCGCAGAGACAAGAACCGGTGATATGGCATTGGGGAGAATATGACGAAAGATCAGGCGCAGATCGGAAGCTCCCAGTGCCTGTGCAGCAAGGACAAAATCACGCTGTCGCAAACTGAGGAACTCGGCGCGGATCAATCGAGCCACCCCCATCCAGCTGGTCAATCCAATCACAATCATAATATTCCAGATCGATGGATCAAGAAACGCAATCACCGCCAGAATGAGAAAAAACGTCGGGAAACAAAGCATAATGTCAACAAAACGCATCACCAGTGCATCAATCCAACCACCGTAATATCCAGCCAGAGAACCGAGGATGATACCGAGTAAGGTTGAAATTCCGACCGCAACAAATCCAACCAGCAATGAAATTCGTGCACCATAGAGCATCCGGACAAACACCTCACGCCCCAGATCATCAGTACCAAAGGGGTGCGCTATACTTGGTGGCAAAAGACTTTGACTGATATCAATAGCAGCGGGGTCTGAATGAGTTAACGAAGCAACTGCAGCCATCAGGAACATAAGGGCAACAATCCCGGCACCGACCAGAGCCATACGGTTCTGACGTAACTGTCGCCAGACCACATCAAAAAGAAAAGTACCCCGAGATCGTGACATAATCAGTTAAACTTTACCCTTTCAATATCAAGGACACTCAATACACCCTTTTCTTTTAAAAGATCGAGCAAGCGGTCGAGACGGGGATCGTGGGGAGAGATATCGGCAAGATCAACCATTCCATGCTCAACAATACTTTTTTTAACTTCATCTTCGGCCGGTTCAGGTGGCTTTGGCATCTCTTTGGGGACATTATTCTTAATGGCCTGACAGATTTCATCTTCAACCGCCAGCACCGGAATGATCTTACACCCGGTTGCAAACTGCAGATCATCGATTAACTTGAGGTTGGTCGGATCGGTCATCGCGACACGCAAGATTTTTTCGTGACCGGTTTTACGTAATTCAATCGGAATCACCGCCAATTCCAACATCCGTTCAGCAGATAACAACGCCATGAGTTGCTCAGAAACCTCAAGCTCCTGTAAAGAAACCCGGGAGTACTTGACCTGCGTTTCTAAAAACTCGAGAATCGTCTCCTCAGGGAGATAACCCAGCTTAACCAGAGCTTTGCCAATCTGCCCCCCCAGGTTCCGTTGCATAGAGAGGGCTGATTCAAGTTGGAACTGATCAATCAATCCGGCTTCCAACAACATTTCCCCTAAACGGTTTGTATTAATTTGCATAGTTCCCCCTGTCATTCATAGTTTTTTTCATCATGATGAACCTCCCCCCTGTTGACTGTGCCGGATACGCGGATCGGCCAGGGCATAACAGATATCTGCCAACAGGTTTCCGAGCAGAGTCAACACCGCACCCATCACCAGAATCCCCATAATCAGGGGATAGTCCCGCATCATAACACCATCGTAAAAAAGTTTCCCCATCCCGGGAATGGCAAAAATTGTTTCAAAGATCACACTACCGCCAATGAGACCCGGGACCGAAAGCCCGAGAATAGTGATCACCGGCAACAATGCATTGCGTAGAGCGTGATGATAAATAACCGTTCGCTCCGACAGCCCCTTAGCTCGAGCTGTCAGGATATAATCCTGGCGGATAACTTCGAGCATATTGGAACGCATATAGCGTGAAAACCCTGCCAGCCCGCCAATTGCAGACACAAATACCGGCAAAACCAGATGGCTGATCCGGTCAAGCAGTTGCCCCCCCCAGCTCAAATATTCATAGCCGAGGGACTTTAAGCCAGACACCGGTAGTAGCCCCAGGCGAACACCAAACCAATCCATCAACAGCAGTGCCAACCAGAACGAAGGCATAGCAAAACCGGTAAAAACCAGCACCGTGGTGGTTCGATCAAAACCCGAGTTGCGGTGAATGGCTGAAAGAATCCCCAGTGGCACCGATACAGCAAGAATCAGGAGAATCGAAAGTAGATTGAGTAAAATTGTCACCGGCAAACGTTCCAGAACCTTGTCCAGAACGGGTCGGCGATCGGTGGCAAAGGACTCCCCAAAATCGAGCCGCACCAGGCGTGACAACCATTGTCCATATTGAACATAGAGCGGCTGATCAAGCCCATACTGAGAACGCAATCGTCCCTGCAGCTCAGAACTGGCCTGCGGATTAAGCTGAGTTTGCATATCGGTCGGCTCTCCCGGTGCTAAATGGATCACGACGAACGAAATCAATGTGATCCCCAGAAGCAGGGGGACAAGCAACAACAGACGTTTAGCAATATAACTCAACACAAAAACTACCTGGAATATTTCTGTTCCACCTGCGGCACAAACCACTGGTTGAAATTATAGCGGATTCCGGCAGGAGCCGCCTCTACATTACGAAAACGCTTGGAAACAGCCGGTAAGGCCTCGCCAACATAGAGGAATGTATACGGCTGCTCCTCAGCCAGTATTTCCTGAAAACGATCATAATAGATCTTACGCTGTGGCAGATCAAAAACCCGCCGCCCCTCTTCCAGCAAACGGTCAACCTCAGCATTTTTAAACCCGATAAAATTAAGCTCACGAGGCCCGGTCTTGCTGGAATGCCAGATATTATACTGATCCGGTTCCGGTCCACCCGTCCAACCGAGGATCGTTGCATCGAAATTTCCCGGATTTATAAACTCCTTGAGAAATGTCGCCCACTCAATAATCCGCAGTTTCACCGCGACCCCAACCTCCTTGAAACGGCGCTGGATAATTTCACCCGTCTTGGCACGCAGATCGTTCCCCTGGTTGGTGACGATCGTGAAAGCCAGCTCTTTGCCATCTTTATCCAGAATGCCATTCCCATCGGTATCCTGCCAGCCGGCCTGCGCAAAAAGCTCGCGCGCCTTCGCAGGATCGTACGAATACTTTGGCACGGCACCATTATAGACCCAGGTATCGGGTTTGTACGGACCCGTTGCGACACTACCATAGCCCAACAGAACTCCATCAATAAGTTCCTGCTTGTTGATGGCATAGGAAAGTGCCTGCCTGATCCGTTTATCCTGGAAGAGGGGGCGATTCAAATTATAGCCAAGGTAAGTATAACCAAAGTTCAGATAACGGTACTTATTATACAACCGCTTAAACGCGGGCGTATCGGTTTGCCGATCAAACTGCAATGGCGAAAGTCCCATAAAGTCAAGACTTCCGGTCTGCAACTCAAGAAACTGTGTAGAAATATCGGGAATAATCCGATACACAACCCGCTTGATGTAAGGCTGCCCTTCAAAATAGTCGGGATTCGACTCAAGGACAATTTTTTCACCCCCAACCCATTCAATAAACCGGTATGGACCTGTTCCCACCGGTTTGCGCGCCAGTTGGCTTTTGGTGATATCGGTCCCCTGCAAAAGGTGTTTCGGATGAATCGGTGTTGCCCAGCTGATTAAAGCCGGGGCATATGGCTGATCATAGTGGACAACAAAAGTATGTGGGTCGGGTGCTTCAACACCGGTGACCTGTTTGAACGATTCAGCATAAGCTGTCGGAGTTTGCGGATCGATATAGAGCTGATAGTTAAACTCGACATCTGCCGAAGTCAACGGTGTACCATCGTGCCACGTGACCCCTTCGCGCAGGTGAAAAGTGAGGGTCAGGTTATCCTCAGAAATCTCCCAACTTTCAGCCAGTTCACCTTCAATCTGCAGATTTTTGTCGTAACGGACCAGACCACTATAGATCAGGCCATTGATCGAACTGGACGCAGAATCCGACGCCAATACTGGCAACAGAGTGCTGGCATCGCCAATCGACGCCTCAATAAAAGTATCGCCAAATTCAGGGACCAGCGCCTCGGCAACTCCCGGATGATTCACCTCATCAGAGTCAGTGCAGGCACCAAGAAACAATAACATCACGCCGACAAACAGGAGATCAAATAGATATTTTTTTCTCATCAGAAGCCCCGATATTTTCTTCATGGCAATGTCTCAAGGGGGATATTTACCGGCTTTTCCAGAGAGAATTGTGCTATATCAATCCCTCCGTTGACCCTCAATTCAGAGAATTTCATTTTGACCCGGGTCTGCTCAAGAGGCATGGCAATTTCAATCGTATAGGGAAATTGATCCTTTTCTGAAAACTTCTGGTAATCGACCGAGAGATACTTTTTTCCGCCACTATAGTAGCGACAACCGATCAACTGTAATTGCCGGTCAAACAATAATTCCTGACGCTGATCACTTCCCGACAGAACCAACATCAAAGCATCAGCTGACATCTCAACGCTGCTGTGTTGATAAGCGGTCACTGGCGGATCATAGAGTAACAGTTTCAATAAATCTTCAACCTTCAGGGGGACCCGGGAAAAGCGGACAATATTTTCATAACTGGCGGGGCCACGCAGAAACCGACCAGGGACGCTGGTATTGAGAAGGACCGATAATACATCACCATCCGAGGTCATTTGTAAAACCAGCTGACCGAATCCGGTTAACACATCGGCCCGTAACCGATTTGGTTTTTCTAACAAGAGAAACTGTTGAGTGGAATAATACTTATCCCCGCTCTGCAGCGAAACTCCGGCAGCCCCATCCAATGATAAATATTGACCCGAGTCAGAGGCCATCCTGGTTAATAATTGGTCGGCCGTTGGCAGCGTCGTCCAAACCGGATCGGCAGGGCGGATGCAACCCGTCAGAAGGATCAGCAGAAACAGAAATAGCCAGCGCATCAGTCCTCCACTGCTAACGTTGCTTTCAGTTTGTCTTCAATCTGTTGCGCCTGTGGATCTAACTCCAGCGCACGTCGATACGCAGCAGCTGCTGCGTCCCAAAGGTTCATGGCACGATAGAGGTCCCCTAAATGTTCATAAATGACAGCATCGTCAGGATGTAATTCAGTCGCCTTTTCAAGCTGTTCACGGCTCTCAGAATAACGTCCCATTTTAAAATAAACCCACCCCAGGGTATCATGAACATAGCCACTGGGACTTATCGCTAAAGCTTTTTGTGCCCTGGACAAAGCTAATGGCAGATCAATTTCTTTTTCTGCCTGGTGATAAGCGAGAAAATTCAGTGCATTCGAATGAGCATCATCGAGCAGTAGAATTTTTTCCATTGTTGCTACCGCCGCCTGACGATTTGCGAGTTTTTCATATAACACGCCGAGCTGGTAAAGCAGCTGGACGGCCTCAGGATTCTTTTCAACACCGGCCAAAGCAACCGCGATCGCCGCTTGGTGATCTTCCCGATCTCCGAGAAAAGCGACCAGATAATAATAAACCTCGGTTTGGTGGATATCGTCCTGAATCATCCGCCGCAATATAGCTATCGCTTGATCATCCCGATCTGACTCCTTGTACAAGTAAGCCAATTGCAACCTGGCTTGCGGATCAATTGGAGATTCACTGCTGATCAGCTCCAAAGCAGAAATCGCTTCTGTCACCTTCCCCTGACCCGACAAAGCCATGGCCAGATAATAACCAATGCTGTCGTGATTATTATCCGCTTCAAGCAGTAAACGGAAGGTGTTCTCAGCGTCGATCCAGTTTTCCAGCTCCAGTTGAATCAATCCAATCCGGTTAAGGATCTGTAGATTCTCAGGATACTGTTGCCATACCGCCTGAAACTGGACGAGAGCAGCGTCTAATTGGTGCCGGGCAAGGAAATATTGCGCCAAATGCTGCCGAACCGCCGCCGCTCTCGGGTTACGGGCAACGATGGTCTGATACAGCTCAATGGCACCATCCGGATCGCGCTGCTCCAATATTTTTCCATATTCAAGAGCCGCCTGCAGATGGTCCGGTTGCCGTTTCAATAACTGCTGATAAACTGCAGCGGCCTTGTCTAGCTGCTGGTTTTCCAGATAAAGGCGTGCCAGGGCCAGCTGTGCCAAACCGGCTTCCGGGTGCTGCTTTTGCAGTGCCTCCAATACAGAGGTTGCCTCGTCTTTCCGGTCCAGCCGGGTCAGAGCCATTGCCAAGCGTAGCTGTAATGCCCCATTCTCAGGCTCCAACTGTAACGCATGACGAAAATGATCGATTGCAAGCACATAATTCTGTTGCTGGCTGAGAACGTCTCCCAGCAGCTCATGTCCGGCCACACTCTCTGAATCTCGCGCCAGAAGAACTTCCAAAGCAGCAACCGCCTGCTCCGGTTGCTGCAGATGCAAATAGGTCCTGGCTAGAAGCAACTGCAGGTAATCGGATTGAGGATCAAAGCTGATCGCCCGATTAAGGGCAGCAATGGCCTCTTCCCAGCGATTTTCTGCACCTGCCATTCTGAATTGGCTGAAAGCGAATAACGCTTTTGCCTCGGGATCATCCAGTTCTGACCGATACTCAACCGCAGCACGATAATTTTGATCCGGTCGTTGCGATACATGGGCAGCACTGCAGCCGGAAATCAGAAGCAGGAGAGGAAGCAACCTGAATACTATTTTTTCAACCCGCTTAAGGTATTGAATCTTCAAAAAAATATTCCCCGATACAAGAGTATAATGATAAACATTAAGTGTCGATAAGTAGCATACTCATTTCGCGAGGGTCAAACCCTTTAGAGTTCAGCTGCACATCTTTACAGAGCTGAAATTTCTGGTAAAATCCAACCATGTGTAATCTGTAACGCTTTGGCAAAAACACATGGGATGGCTCGACAAAAATTCAGCTCTGCAAGTCCTGGTGGTTTTCTCAGGGTCGAAGGCCTGAGAAAACCACCGTAATTCCGTAGCAGGCTGTTGAAAAACAGCCTGTGGAGCCCATGGACGGGCGACCAAAATCGAGAGCTGGTTTCTAAGTCCTTGATTTTGTGAGCAAGACGGAAATCGCTTTTTCGGCTTGCGGAGTTGAAAAGGCCCAGGATGGGACTTTTTCAACATCCTGGTAGAGGAGACTTTTTGTAACGCCATCAACCTGTAATTATTGTTGTATTTCTACTCTTTCACGATTAGTCTGTAAACTATGACTTCGACACAAAAAACATCCATGTCAATTTTCTGGAATCAGTGGACATAAAAGAGGTCCGGCGATGAAAGAGCCTCAAGGAAATTACATCAGAGAAGCCTGGATCCTTTGTCTGATTCTGGGCTTGATCATGATCAACTTTCCCTTCATCCATATATTCAATACTAAACAGTTGCTGTTCGGTATGCCGAAACTTGTTCTCTACTTCTTTATCGGCTGGCCGGTATCGATAGCCGTTATCTGGCTTTTTGTCCGGTACATCGAAAGGGACTCGCAAGATGGCTCTACATCACTGCAAGACAAGGGCGACCCATGATTTCAGCAAAATCGGTCCTGTTCATGTCGGTGATCTCCCCTACAACGGTTCTGCTTGTCTCACTTGGCTATTTGGCGCTGTTGTTTCTGATCGCCTCCTATGCGGAAAAGTGTCGCAAAACCGACAATTGCCTTCTGAAAAACGCAAATGTTTATGCATTGTCGCTAGCAGTCTATTGCACCAGCTGGACATTTTACGGCAGCGTTGGCAAAGCCGCCTCCAACGGCCTGGAATTTCTCCCGATCTATTTAGGACCAACCCTGATTGCTTTTGCCTGGTGGTTTCTGCTGCGCAAGATGGTCCTCATCAGTAAGCAGCAAAATATTACCAGCATTGCCGATTTTCTTTCCAGTCGCTACGATCGCTCCACGCTTCTTGGTGCTATTGTCACACTGTTTGCCGTCTTCGGCATTACCCCCTATATCGCCCTACAGTTGAAAGCCATTGCCCAGACATTGGCTATTCTGTCGATGCCGGTAACAGCTCCCGATACAGGTTTATACGATTTCACAGCCAAACTTCCGGGAAGCATTGATATCGCATTTTTTGTTGCCATGCTGTTGGCTCTGTTTGGCGTGCTATTTGGTGCCAGAAGCCTGGACGCATCAGAAAAACATGAGGGACTGGTCGTCGCAGTTGCCTTTGAATCTCTGGTTAAATTGATCGCTTTTCTTGCCGTCGGTATTTTTGTTACCTATGGTCTGTTTGATGGTTTTATCGATGTTTTCCAGCGCTTTTATGAACAATTTCCAGAACGTCGCGACCTGCTCCTGCTTGGCACTGAACGGACCCCCTACACCAAATGGTTTACACTTATTATTCTGTCGATGACGGCTGTCATGTTTCTGCCCCGACAGTTCCACATCATGATCACAGAAAATATCGATGAACAGCATATCAAATCTGCCATGTGGAAATTTCCAGCTTACCTTTTCCTGATCAATCTGTTTGTTCTGCCAATCGCCCTTGGAGGTTTGATCATCAATGGTGGTGACACGACACAGGCCGATTATTTTGTCCTGACTCTGCCAATGTCTGCGGGACAGCCATGGTTAGCTCTGCTGGTCTTCATTGGTGGGCTGTCTGCCTCTGCCGGAATGGTCATGGTGTCTGCAGTCACGATAGCAACCATGATCCTGAACCAGTTGGTTATGCCGATCATTCTGAAACTGAATGTCAAAGCGCAAAATATCTCCGGGCTGCTGATCAGCATTAAACGCCTTGGTATTCTTGGTGTCATCTTTATTGGTTACTTCTATTTCAAAATCATTGGCAGTTCCTACGCTCTGGTCAACATGGGGCTGATATCTTTTGCTGCGGTGACTCAGTTTGCGCCAGCCGTAATTGGTGGGCTTTTCTGGAAAAGGGCGAATCGCAAAGCCGCCATATCGGGAATCAGCCTGGGTTTTGTCCTGTGGTTTTATACCCTCCTCATTCCATCATTTGTCCGCTCCGGCTGGCTCAGCTCAGAGATTCTACAAAATGGCCTCTATGGTATCAACCTGTTGAAACCCCTGGAGCTATTCGGCTTGCGTGGGTTTGATATGTACACCCACTCTCTGTTCTGGAGTATGCTTTTCAATCTGGCAGCCTACCTGACGTTATCATTCTTTGCCAGACAGACAGAGTCGGAAGAGATGCAAGCCGAAAGATTTGTTGATATTTTTGTCGAGCAGCCGACACAACCAGCAAAGCTCAAGCGCATCAGCAAAGCACCAACCGTTATGGAATTTGTCGAATTAATGTCCAAATTCATTGGTAAAAAACCGGCCCAAGCTGCTATAGCCGATTTTTTAGACAATCAGGAAATTGATGCCAAGGGTAATCTTTCCGATCATGAAATACCCAACCTGAAAAGCTTCACACAACGCACCCTGGCCGGTCACGTCGGTGCCGCTCCTGCGAAAATCATTCTCGAAAACTATCTGTCCGCTCGCGGTAGTCAGATGGAAGATATCTTCGATATATTTGGCACAGTCACTATCAGTCATGCCTCCAGCCGCGAGCAATTGAGTGTCCTGTATGACACTGCACAAATTGTTTCCAGCGGAGGAGATTTTCAGAAAATCAGCGACAATATACTGGAACTGCTTGCGCAACAATTTAAATTTGACCTTTGTGTGATCCGCTTTCTCGAACCTGAATCGATGACATTGATGGTCAAGAGTCTGGTTGGTTCAGCAACGGAACATCTAGGCCAGTTTGAGCGAAATCTCAATATGGATACCTACATCGGGCAGGCGTTCCTGTCTAATGCCACTACAGTTGTCAATGATGTCGACTATATCGACAAGCCTCTTTCAGCACAACACATGAAGCGTGATGGGATCACCTGTCTGGCTCACACTCCAATCGTTTTTGAAGGGGACCCCATTGGAATTCTGTCGGCTTTTTCCAAAACCACAAAAGGGATCTTTACCAGGGAATTCATTGCCCTGTTTGAAAATTTGGCCGGGCAGGTCGGAATTGCGTGGCGCAACGATCAACAACTACAAAAACTTTTACGCGGTCGTGAACAGGAACGGGAGATGCAGATTGCCAGAGAGATTCAAAAAACTTTCCTCCCTGCAAACCTCCCCGATCAAGAAAATATCGCTATTGCCGGACTCTGTGTCTCTGCCCATCAAGTTGGCGGAGACTATTACGACATCATTGAACGCGATAATTCATCATACGACTTGATCATAGCCGATGTGTCAGGGCACAGTATTGGTTCAGCGCTGATCATGGCTGAAACACGCACTTTCATCCATGCCCGTATGGAAAGCATCAAACATCCGTCTGAAATGTTGCATGCTCTCAACGGCTATTTCCTTAAAGATCTGGATCGCTCCGATCAGTTTGTCACCATGTTTTACCTCCATTATAATTCACTCACTCATCGGCTGATTTATAGCAATGCCGGTCACAACACGCCGCTTCTCTGGAAAAGTCGGGAACGGAAAATCGTAACTCTGGATACCGAAGGGATGATTTTCGGGATCAAAAGCGATATTTCTTTTGAGCAGAAAGCGACAGACCTCGAACCAGGAGATATTCTCCTTCTGTACACAGATGGAATTATCGAAGCTGAAAACAAAGACAAGGTCTTCTTTGGAATCGAAAGATTGGGAAAGCTGCTTGAAGAATGCGATGATTTGCACCCTCAAGAACTGATCGATCAGATTATGACCCAGGGACGAATGTTCACCGGAATGCGACATTTCAATGACGACATTACTCTCGTTGCCATGAAGGTTTTAAAATGATCATTGATGGAAGTCCACCTCACGGCGTTACGGCGTTTTGTTCAGGACCTCGACACACCTCTTCTCCGCTGAAAAACCCCCAGGCCGTCCAGGGGAGAATTTTTACTTAGTTATCGACCGAAAATAGGGTACAATCAACAGCGTAACGTAAAAACCACTAAATTCGAATAAGGGAGATCTTGCATGCAGTTAAACATGACCGAACAGGACGATATTGTCATAATAAGCGTCGAAGAAGAGCGAATGGATGCCCATAACAGTGGAGACCTTAAAGAACAGATGCTGCAACTGTTTGACGAGGGGAAATGTAGCCTGATCATTGATTTGAATGCGGTCCGCTTCATCGATTCGTCGGGTCTTGGTGCTTTGGTTTCCGGCTTCAAAAATGCCAGTGCCCGTGAAGGAAGTCTCAAGCTCTGCTGCTTGCAACCGCAAGTCCGTTCGATGTTTGAACTCACACGTTTACATCGGGTTTTTGAAATTCACACAAATCAGAATGAAGCATTGGGTAGCTTCTAACTGTTGAGTGCCACGACATCGTAGACACTTTTTAGTGCCAGGACATCGTGAACTCAACCGAATATTTTAGCGAATTTTGTAATCAAATTCTTCAATCTGAACTTTGTCCAGATAGAGTTTCAACCTTTGTTCTTTGACATCGATAGTAGCCACCACGTATTCGAGCTTTGCTTCC
>LLYT01000120.1 GCA_002049545.1 Deltaproteobacteria bacterium tcs-42
TTTCGACGCTCAATCCCGCGAATCATTACGTGGTGCAATACACCGGGGGCGTCCAGTCTCGCTGTGCGTGGCATGGGTGAATATTAGCGATATTATCAGTCGCTGTCAATTTAATTATTTAAGAGCGTCCCGCTTACTTCCTTTAAGAGCGTCCCGCTTACTTCCAAAAAAAACATGGATGCACAAAATGGTGATGATTTTTGGTCTCACTTATCCAGCCCCCCTTTCAAACATGGAGCTCCGATATCATTAGCATATAATTGACGGCTCCAGCCTTGTTCGTCTTTGAGGTTACTCTGAAGCTGAAAGTAGAGAGTACTGTCGTTTTCTATCCTCCACTCGGCCCGAAACCTGCCCCAGTCTGGTTCAGCATAATAATTGTCCGGTTTACCGTAGCGTTTGTGTGCAGTTAGAAAAGCCTGGAACCATTCATTGAATTTTTCGCCAGTCACAAATTCGCCTTCTACTATAGCGTAAAGTCGGTCCTCACAGAAAAGATAATCTCGCTCTCTGGTAACAATCTTAAAGGAATATGTTAGGCCACCAGCTTCTTTAAAGAACTGAATGCCCATGTTCTTGAGCTTATCCGAAAGCTCCACCTCGGAGATTCCTGGTTGTATATCCTCAGACCACCCTATTGGGGGGAGTTCCTCCGCACTAACAGAGCTCAAGGCAATAAACACGACGGTGAAAATAGTGAGGAACATTTTTAAAAAAGGCATAGTAGATCTCATCAAAATTCTCCTGCTAACGCTCCGCATAACCGGCTGGCAATGGAGCGCAGCGGAATTGCCAGTCCGAGTTGATGCGGTTGTTAGGCTGGGAACATGTAATAGTCTTTCGCAATCACTGACCTTTTTTGAACAACTTTAATTCAGTACCATCAGTAAATTTTACATATTGAATATTTACGTTTATATCTAGATCTGACTGGGGTGCATCGAAAAGAAGATCATCACTAGTCATAAACATATTCACATCGGTACTCCAAGCCCCGCCCCCTGTCTTACCAGGCAATATGTTCTCGTCATCTACAAGGGAAAGGCTTTTTAACTCTCTACCATCTAATGAATAACAAGTTAGTAGAACCTTATATTCATCTATTTCTTTTTGACCATCATTCCTTAATCGTAGGGAAAAAATGACTTTCTTGTCTATTCCCCAGTCATCGGTCTTGTTTCTCTTCCCAATTTCTTCAACAACAAATGTTTTTTCCATTGCTTCAATAATTGGTGCATTTAACTCGCTAATCCTTTTAGTCTCAAGCTCATCCATTTTTTTCATATAATCTGCAAAATTGCTCAACTCTGCTAC
The DNA here is from genome assembly GCA_002049545.1 of Deltaproteobacteria bacterium tcs-42. Lineage (GTDB taxonomy): Bacteria > Desulfobacterota > Desulfuromonadia > Desulfuromonadales > Geopsychrobacteraceae > Desulfuromusa. The sequence goes on from LLYT01000120.1 coordinate 1,315, forward strand.
TTGCCAATAGCCACCCTTATCTCGCATTTTTAAGTCTAAAATCAAGTCTGTATTGTATTCCTTATGGAAGAATTTAAGCCCAGCATAAGCAATTTTGCCTTCTTTCTTTATGTATTCAATGCCCTGAAAGCCTGCCTTTTCGCCACCTGCTTTATTCCAAATATCCGAAAGTGAAAAATCAGGTTCGCCCGATTTAGTGCTTTGCTGTTCTTCTTCTAACTTTCCAGTTTCAACAAGTTTTGCTATTTGCTGTTTAGCTAACTTGCTTAATTGTGGTTTCAGTAATGTAACTAATCCCTTGCCCAGAGTTTCACCCAATTGCTCCCATTCATCTTTTGGTTGCTCTAGTTCTGTAGCTGTTTCGAGCATTTGATCGATAATACTATTTGTTATACCTTCAACATCAACGTATTTCTCAAAAGTAGCCAAGTCATGTTGTCCGAATGCATTTTTGGCCTGCAATAATGAATATTTGGGGCTTTTAGTGTATTGCCAGTAGTAAACGCCACCTGCACCAAGGATAACGAAACAGGCTACAACCAGTCCAACTATGAGTTTTTTCATTTTTTGTCTCCTTCAGCCTAACAAATTATTAAGTGTTGAGTGCCACGACATCGTAGACACTTTTTAGTGCCAGGACATCGTGAACTCAACCGAATATTTTAGCGAATTTTGTAATCAAATTCTTCAATCTGAACTTTGTCCAGATAGAGTTTCAACCTTTGTTCTTTGACATCGATAGTAGCCACCACGTATTCGAGCTTTGCTTCC
>LLYT01000121.1 GCA_002049545.1 Deltaproteobacteria bacterium tcs-42
ACTGTGGTTGTTTGAAGTCCTGGTCGCTCAAAGAAGAATCGTCCAGGGCTGGGCTTTACGAATGTAGTGGTTGCAACCTGGAAGCAGATGAAAGACAAGGACAGCACTGGTCATGAAAATACCTACTATGAGGATAAAGCTGCATTTTTCTGGAATATTAATACCAAAGGGTTTGTTGAGGAAGGCTGCATGATCTCCTGTCACATGGATATTCCGGGTGACACCTCTGCAGGACGTAAGTTTACCAATAACCCCGGTGAAACTATCGATATGTGGCACGTCAAAAATGTCCGAACCAGCCCACTGGGGCAAGTTGATGACCAATTCATGGACAGCACCAACAACGGCAAAGCCAACAAAAGCTTTGGACGTAAGGGCGATATGAAAACTGGTGGTGGCTATAAAAATAACATCAACAAAGAAAAAACCGGTCCTGCCTACATGAACTTTCCACCCAGCAAAGAAGCCAAGTACTACGTACTACCAAGTTTAAAAACACCTTTCGTTGATATTTACAAGCCTGGTGACGTCGTACCTGGGATCATCATCGACGCATTCCAGGGTCCACGGGCCGATATCGAAATGCGCGGCAAGTGGAATGATGGAATCTGGACTCTGGAGATCCGCAGGAAACTGGTCACAACTGGTGAAAAATCCAATATTCAGGATATTCAGTTTGATGACCTGAACAAAGATTACAGCTTTGGCATCGCAGTTTTTGACAACAGTCAAATCAACCACCTGTTCCATGTCGAGACACTGACGCTGAATTTCAAGTAAACACCCCTCAACACCGTGCATAACGTAAAAGCCCGCTGGAGCTTATATTCTCCAGCGGGCTTAACCATTTTGACACCGACAAAAACTTGCGTCAAACTCAGAATGGGATCTCATCATCCGGATTGAATACCGGTTCTGCAAAACCACCACTCTGCTGCTGATTACTGTTATTATTCTGATCATTCTGGCTGCCTTGATTATAGCTTTGACCACCCTGATCCTGGTTCTGATTGCCGGCGTAGCCTCCCCCGCCACCCCGCTGATTATCATCACGACTCCCCAGCATCTGCATCTGATCGGCAACTATTTCGGTGATATAGCGTTTATTTCCATCGCGGTCGTCGTAAGAGCGAGTCTGGATTTTCCCCTCAATATAAACCTGCTTGCCTTTATGGAGAAATTTACCGCAAATTTCTGCCAATTGCCGCCAGGCAACAATATTATGCCATTCCGTTTTTTCCTGTCGATTTCCTTCGCGATCTTTGTAGCGTTCGGTTGTCGCCATTGAGAATGTCGTGACCGCTGTACCCGACGGGGTGTAGCGCAGTTCAGGATCTTTACCAAGATTTCCAACCAGAATAACTTTATTGACTGACATGAATGCCTCCTAAGTTGTGTACGAAATGACTAAAATTGTTATCAATGGACTAAAAATCGTATCACTCGCCTAAAGTTGGTGTCATTCAAAAGAGAGACCATCAGGCAAAGTTCTTATCATCCTTGAAGTAAAAAGATAGTCAAAAAAGATGATGATTAATTTAATTTTTAAAATTCGACATGATACATCTATAGAGAGATGACCGAAAGGCAATTCTCACCAAAGCTATTACCGCTGCAACTTTTTTACCAGCAAAGATCAACCGCAGCTAATCATAATTTGCTGGCTGGCCAGGTCACTACACACAATATGCGGGATGCTTCGGAGTTCGTGGGGTCGTTGTTGCTTTAGGGCTTTAGTATTATTGTTCTCTCAATATGCCATAACAGCCACGTATAGACAATCCCGAGCCTTTTCCATTATGTTATTGTCCGTCAGAGTAAAATTTTCAAAGATGATGGTCAACGGTTTCTTGGTGGCACATTACTACGAGGGGGGGATTCAACCTCTCCGGCGGATTTGCCGTGACTTCGACAAAAGTCGCTCATAACATGAACCTTTGTATGCAAAAAATGATATTTCGAGGTAAAATTTAACTGTTCAGCAATGCCTTGAGGCACCCATTCCAAGGGCCACTTTGCGCCGTCCATGGCCGTTCGACTGTCGCC
>LLYT01000013.1 GCA_002049545.1 Deltaproteobacteria bacterium tcs-42
TTGTAACTATTCACCACCACTACTGATAGGGGCTTGTGGTACCCATGGAAAGGGCGTCTGTCGCCACGGACGGCGACAGTCGAACGGCCATGGACGGCGTAAAGTGGCCCTTGGAATGGGTGCCTCAAGGCATTGCTGAACTGTTACAGTCTATTTATATTTTTTGCATCAAAGGATAGCGATGGACGAGTTTAGAAGCGAAGTCAAAGAATTGCAAATCGGCCAGAAAGTTCGCGAACTCAGGCAGCAGCAACGACTGACTTTGCAGGCTCTTTCTCAGGCAACCGAATTGTCCAAACCGCTGTTGTCGCAGATTGAAAATGATCAAGTGATCCCACCACTGGCGACCCTGTTACGCATTGCCAAAGCACTCCATATTCCGTTGCAGACTTTTTTTGAAGAAGAAGCTAACACCCGCAAATGTCTGGTTGTCAGGGCGGATGATGCTCAGCGTATGAATCGTCGACCAAGTCATGGTGGTGCGCCACAACCCTATTTCTACCATTCTCTGGCTTACGGGAAAAAACACAAACACATGGAGCCGTTTCTGGTTGAATTTGATCCGGCACTGACAGATCAGTCGCAGCCGGTCAGCCATCCTGGAGAGGAGTTTTTTTATATCCTCGAGGGGCAGGTTGAATTGACGCATGGTGCTGACACCTATATTTTGAATATCGGGGATTCGGTCTATTGGGACTCTAACGAACCACATCGTCTCAGGGCCCTGGGGACAGAAATTGCTCATGGGATTGCGGTCCTTTATCCCCGGAACTAGAAAAAATGAATTGTTCTGTTATGCTGGCGTCGCTAAAAGTCCGTTCGATGGTTTTTCAGGGTGAATTTTTTTACTTAGCCATTCCATGAGTTTTGCGAAAGTATCTGCTACGATTGTAGGTATCGTTTTCTCAAATCTGTTAACTCAATACAATAATGACTGATCAGGAGGTAATCATGGCAAAAGTGGGCGTTCTTCTTTCTGGCTGCGGTGTTTTTGATGGGAGTGAAATTAATGAAACCGTTATTTCTCTGTTAGCTCTCGATCGTGCCGGGGCAGAGGTCGTTTTTATGGCCCCCAATATGAAACAGGCTGTTGTTAACTACTTCACGGGTGAATTGGTCGATGGCGTCAGCCGCAACGTATTGGACGAATCGGCACGGATTGCGCGGGGGCAAGTCAGCGATATTGCCGGGATCAAAGCGGCCGACTTAGATGCATTGTTTATCCCCGGAGGTTTTGGTGCAGCAAAAAATCTTTGCGATTTTGCTTTCAAAGGTCCTGACTGTGAGGTTCATCCTGAAGTTGCCAGGCTTATTCAGGAGATCGTCGCGGCAAACAAACCTCTGGCTGCCGTTTGCATTGCTCCGGCACTTGTTGCCAAAGTTCTGGGTCACGACAGATCGGATCTACAGGTAACGATTGGTACCGATCCTGAAACAGCTGAGGCGGTTGCTTCAATGGGGGCCACTCATGTTTCCTGTCCGGTGGATGAGATTGTTATCGATAAGAAAAACCAGATTATCACCTCTCCAGCCTATATGCTTGCAAGCAGTATAAGTGAAGCGGCAGTGGGGATAGAGAAGACAGTCGGGGCCCTCATGGAAATGGTTGCTGCGTAGAATCGAGATATAAAGGCGGGGTCACCCCTTGAATTTGATACCCCGCTACTTGCGGCGGGGGCGTTCATTTTTATCTCAAGCAGAAAAAGCATCACCAGTATTGTCAACGGCAAGTAAAACTGCTAAGTTTTGATGGCGTTGCAAAACAAGTTCGCCCTACGCCGGTACAGTGGTTTTTCAGGACGAATTTTTTGCTTAGCCAATCCCATGAGTTGTTGCGAAAGCATCAAGTTTTCGCGAAGTGTTTTTCTACCAGAGTGTTTTTTATCAAGGAGGCTCAAATGAAGCAATATGTCTGTGTCGTGTGTGGTTATATTTATGATCCGGCTGTAGGTGATCCTGATAGTGGTATTTCTCCGGGAACCAGTTTTGCAGATCTTCCGGAAGATTGGGTCTGTCCACTTTGTGGCGTCGGTAAGTCTGACTTCGAAGAAGTATAAAATTCAGGTGTTTCGTGTTTCGTCATCAAGGCCCGATTGTGTAGTGCAATCGGGCCTTGATTTTTTTGCTTGAACTTTTATCCGGACCCGTACAAATCCATTGGCCTGTTCAGTTTCCTCAATAAAGAAGGCAAAAGAACGATGGAGGAAAGACATATTCGCAAACCTGACTGGCTCAAAGTCAAATTTCCTGCGGGTGAAAACTACACCAGGATAGACCGTTATCATCGTCTGAATGGTCTTAATTCTGTTTGTCGCAGTGCGGCTTGTCCTAATCAAGGTGAGTGTTGGAGCCAGGGAACAGCAACCTTTATGATCCTTGGCAATACATGTAGTCGTCACTGCCGTTTTTGCAATGTTGCCAGTGGCCCCCTTGATCCTCCAGATCAAGGGGAACCGCGCAGAGTGGCAAGAGCTATTTACGAGTTGGGACTTAACCACGCTGTTATCACCACTGTGACTCGAGATGATCTTGCCGATGGCGGTGCCTATCAGTTTGTTGAGCTGATCAGAGAAATTCGTAAACTCACCAGTGAATGTCGGATCGAACTTCTGATCTCCGATCTACAGGGAAACCGGGAAGCTCTGACCCGTATCGTTGCCGAAAAACCCGATATTCTTGGGCATAACATCGAAACGGTGCCGCGACTTTATTCGCAGGTGCGCCCGGAAGCTGAGTACCAGCGCAGTTTATCGCTACTGGCTGATGTTTATCGGCACGATTCTGAAATTATCACCAAGTCCGGACTGATGTTGGGGATGGGGGAGACCGAAGCAGAAGTGATGCAAGTGATGGCCGATTTGCGTGCGCATGATTGTGAGTTGTTGACTTTAGGGCAATATCTGTCTCCGAGTCGGAACCACTACCCGGTTCAGCGCTATGTGTCGCCACAAGAATTTTCTGCTTATGCCGAGAAAGGGCTGGCCCTTGGTTTTGCCCATGTCGAAGCAGGTCCGTTGGTCCGGTCTTCGTATCATGCGGAGGAGCAGTATGATGCCGGCAGAAGGTACAGCCATGGATAACTTCACACTTGTTCGTCCAGAGCATTTAAATCATCACGGCTATCTGTTTGGTGGTGTGATGTTGAAGTGGGTCGACGAAAATGCCTGGATGGCTGCCTCGCGGGAATATTCTGCATGTAACCTGGTGACCGTCGGGATGGATGCCTGTCGTTTCAAGCATCCGGTTGAGAATGGGTCAATACTCCGCTTTAACACAGAAAAAATTAAGCAGGGTCGAACTTCGGCAACATATAATGTTGTCGTGTTTGCTGACGCGCCAGGTGCTTCTCGGGAAAAAGAAGTTTTCAGTATCTCGGTGACATTTGTGCGCTTGAATGACAATGGTCGACCCTGTGGCCTCGTGTCATGACATTTAAGCGATATCGTAAAATCGTAGCCATATCAAATACGTAAATTGAATTGTGAGTGGAAATATGAGTGTTATTGATAGTGTCAGTCCAGAGTGGATAGAGACCCAATACCAGATTTTCAGGGAAACCCCCGAGCAGCTTTCTGCTGAATGGCGATCATTTTTTCAAGGGTTTGAGCTGGGCAAGGAGGATCGGTCCCATCTTATCCCGGATAACAAGCCCGCTGCTGTTCAGGCGATGATCCGCCGCTACCGTGATATTGGTCATTTTTGCGCCTGTGTTGACCCCTTGACTCCTTGTGAACTGGATCATCCCCAGCTGCGGATTTCTGAATTCGGGTTGGAGGAAAAAGATTTGCAGCGAACTTTTGCGACCAAGAACTTCATTCTTCCCGAAGCCCCCCCTCAAAGAGATTGTCGATGTTTTAAAGGAAACCTATTGTCGTTCCCTTGGTCTTGAGTTCACCCATCTCCCGGTAATCGAGGAGCGTCAATGGTTGCAACAAAGGGCGGAAGAATCCCGATTGCGTTCTGATCTGAGTCGCGATAAAAAACTCGCGACGATGAGAATGCTGCTTCAGGCGACCAGGTTTGAATCTTTCTTGCATCGTAAATTCGTTGGTCAAAAGCGTTTTTCGCTCGAGGGGGCGGAATCGGTGATTCCCCTGCTCGATCATTTGATTGAAAAAGCGGCAGAGCTGTCGTTGCAGCAGGTTGTCATCGGTATGTCCCATCGCGGTCGACTCAATGTTCTGGTCAATATTTTCAAAAAACCACTGGAAAATATGTTTGCTGAGTTTGCCGATAATGAAGGATTTCAAATCGTTGGCGAGGGAGATGTCAAATACCATAAAGGTTATTCCACTCGCCGCTGCTTCAGTAATGGCTGTGTGCGCGTATCTCTGGCGTCAAATCCCAGCCATCTGGAAGCGGTGAATCCGGTTGTTGAAGGGAAGTGCCGTGCTCGACAGGATCGTCTGGAAGGGGATGGTGAACAGTTGGTCATGCCTCTGTTGATCCACGGGGATGCTGCCTTTGCCGGTCAGGGGGTTGTCGCTGAGACCCTCAATCTTTCTCAACTTGCTGGCTATAAAACGGGTGGCACTTTGCATCTGGTGATTAATAATCAGATCGGCTTTACCACTTTGCCCGTTGATGCTCGTTCGACCTGCTATTCTACCGATATTGCGAAAATGTTGATGGCGCCGATCTTCCATGTTCATGGTGACGACCCCGAAGCGCTGATTCAGGCTGCCACGATGGCCATCGAATTTCGCCAGAAGTTCCGTAAGGACGTTGTGATTGAGGTGATCTGTTATCGCAGACATGGGCATAATGAGGGGGATGAACCATTTTTTACCCAACCATTGATGTACGATAAGATTCGCAACCATCCACTGACAGCCGATATTTACAAGAACCAACTTCTTTACGAGGGTTTCCCTGAAACAGAATTTCAATCCATCGCGGCCGAAGTCGATCACAATCTGGAAGAGGCATTAAGCCGTGAGATCTGCCCGCTCCATGAGGAGTTTATGCAACAATGGGCACATGTTTCACGCAAGTTCAGTTTTGATCCCGTCGAAACGGGTGTTGATAGCGAGGTACTACTGCAGCTGAATGACTCTCTGACCACTGTTCCTGATACATTTACGCCGCATCGAAAAATAGCATCGCTCCTTAAAAAACGTCATAAGTCCGTTGCAGAGGCGACCGGTATTGACTGGGGAACGGGTGAAGCCCTGGCTATGGCGAGTCTGGCAAATGAAGGGACTTCAATCCGTTTGTCGGGACAGGATTCCCGACGTGGCACCTTCAATCATCGTCATGCGACGTTGTACGATACCGTAACAGCCAGCGAATATACTCCTCTGGCTGATATCGCCAAGAAGGCCGGGGGGCGATTTGATGTTTATAACAGTCTGCTGTCTGAAATGGCGGTGCTTGGCTTCGATTATGGTTATGCGGTGGAGACACCAGATGATCTGACAATTTGGGAAGCACAATTCGGTGATTTTGCCAACGGGGCCCAGGTCATCATTGACCAGTTTATTGCCAGCAGTCAGGCTAAATGGGATCGTCCGAGTGGAATTACGATGTTTCTTCCTCACGGTTACGAAGGGCAGGGGCCGGAACATTCCAGTGCCAGGATTGAGCGCTACCTGCAACTATGTGGCGACAATAACATGCAGATTGTCAATGCCAGTACTCCGGCGCAGTTATTCCACTTGCTGCGACGGCAGGTTCGTACTCGGCACCGTTGTCCCCTGATCCTTTTCACTCCCAAAGCATTGCTGCGCCATCCCGCTTGTACCTCGACCGTGGAAGAGCTGACCCGTGGCCATTTCCAGGAGATTTTGCCGGACGATCTGGATGCCAAGAAATGTCGGCGTGTGCTGCTCTGCTCAGGAAAAATCTACTATGATCTCCTGCAGCAACGCTTGGCAGGTCAACATAACGATATTGCGCTGATTCGCATTGAGCAGATCTATCCACTGCATAAAGAGCTATTGAAAAATATCCTCAAGCCATACCAAAAAACAGTTGAATATTGCTGGGTACAGGAAGAGATAGCCAACGCTGGAGCCTGGGATTATTTACGCCCGCAGTTGCGTGAGTTAATGGGTCGCGAACCGGAGTATGTAGGCCGCAAGCGTTCTGCCAGCACTGCCGTAGGTTCAAACCGGATTCATAAAATTGAGCAGCAGCAGATTTTAGATCGTGCCTTTGCACCCTCAAAATAAGGATTGATATGGACATCATAGTACCTCAGGTCGGTGAGTCGATTGTCGAAGCAGAAATTGGTGAATGGTTCAAAAAAGATGGTGAGTATGTCGCAACAGACGACCTGCTCATGGAACTGGAAACTGAGAAGGTGAATGTTGAGCTGAATGCCGAAGCTTCTGGAACCTTGACTATCCTGGTTGCACAGGGAGAGACGGTTAAAATTGGTGCTGTGATCGGCAAGATCGACGAATCTGCAGCTGCTTCTGCTGCCGTAAGCGACAGTGTAAAATCTGAACCAGCTGAGGTGGCAACCGAACCGGCACCGATGAATCCGGCGGTTCCAAAGCTGGCTGCCGAACGGGGCATCGATCCATCGACTCTAAAGGGCAGCGGCCCTGATGGCCGGATTCTTGTCGATGATATCTTAACCGCCGGGGAGGAAGAAAAAACACCGGCTGCCGTTGAACCTGAGTCACCCCCGGCTCCTCAGCCAATAATCGAAGCTGAAAAGGGAGAGCGTATCACTCGGGTTCCAATGACACAGCTGCGGAAGAAAATTGCCGAGCACCTGTTACGTGCCAAACAGGATACCGCCATGTTGACTACGTTTAACGAAATTGACATGAGCCGGGTGATCGCGTTGCGCCGCAAATATAAGGAATCTTTTCAGGAAAAATATGGCGTCTCTCTGGGGTTCATGTCCTTCTTTGTCAAAGCCTGCGCCGAAGCCCTGCAAGCTTATCCCGAAGTCAACGGCAGCATTGAGGGCCACGATATTATCTACCACAACTATTACGATATCGGGGTCGCAGTCGGCAGTAAACGCGGGCTGGTGGTTCCGGTAATCCGGAATGCTGATGGTTTACATTTTGATCAGGTTGAGAAGACCATCCGTGATTTTGCTCAGCGTGCCGGCACCGGCAAACTTACTCTGGATGAACTGCAGAATGGTACGTTCACTATCAGTAATGGTGGAATTTACGGCTCAGTTCTTTCAACCCCGATTCTCAATCCTCCACAGAGTGCAATCCTTGGAATGCACGCAATCCAGGATCGAGCTGTTGTGGTGGAAGGTGAGATTGTTGTCCGCCCGATGATGAATATTGCCCTCAGTTATGATCATCGAATTATTGATGGGGAGCAGGCGGTGAGTTTTTTGAAACAGGTCAAAGGTTATATCGATAACCCGGAAACTTTACTATTGAAGGTGTGACGGTTTCAGCATAGCTGTCAGTAAACCCGGGACTGTCCCCGGTTTCATCGGGGGGGGCGTCCCGGGTTTACGGGGCTTGGAGCTGTGGTGGTTTGTGCCGCAAAATCGTGGGACAGACCCCGTGCGGGGACGGTCCCGTTTTTGCTGAATACTGAAAAGTTTGAGTTAAAAGGAGGATAAATGTCCGAACAAATATATGACCTGATAGTGGTTGGGGCTGGCCCTGGTGGTTACGTTGCTGCTATTCGTGCAGCGCAACTTGGATTTTCCGTTGTAGTTGTCGAAAAGCGGTCAGCCTTGGGCGGTGTCTGCCTGAATGAAGGTTGTATCCCGAGTAAAGCGTTACTTGAATCGAGTGAGCATTTTGCCAGACTTGACCACGAGCTTGCAGAGCACGGGATCGAAGTTGCTGGAGCCAGGTTGGATCTGGAAAAAATGATGGCCCGTAAAACCGGGATTATCGATAAATTAACCGGTGGCATCGCCGGATTATTTAAAAAGAACAAAATTGTTTCGATAACTGGGCAAGCAGAGCTTCTGGCCGGAAATGGAACAACCAAAAAAGTCAGGGTAACGACTGGTACAGAATCACAAGAGCTTTCTGGTAAAGCGTTATTACTGGCGACCGGGAGTGAGGCGATTGAACTTCCCCATCTCCCTTTCGATGAAAAAACAGTTATCAGCGCCCGCGAAGCTCTTAGTTTAACTGAAGTTCCAAAGCGCCTTCTAGTCGTTGGTGGTGGAGTTATTGGCCTGGAACTGGGCTCAGTCTGGAGCCGTCTTGGGGCAGAAGTCACAGTGGTGGAGATGCTGCCTCAGATCATCCCGCAAGCCGATCCTCAAGTCGCGCAGACATTGCAACGCAGTTTGAAGAAGCAGGGGTTGAATATCCTGCTGAAAACCCGGCTTGATAAAATTGAAACGACAAAGGATGGCATCGTTGCAAGTCTGACGACAGATAAAGGTGAGCAGCAGGTAAGCTGCGATAAAGTTCTGGTGGCAACCGGACGCCGAGCACAAACAGTCGGACTCGGACTGGAAACGGTTGGTTTGCAAACCAATAAACAGGGCCAATTGGAGGTTGATGAAAATTACCAGACAGCAGTTCCAGGAATCTATGCTATTGGCGATTTAATTCCCGGCCCGATGTTGGCTCACAAGGCCAGCGAAGAGGGTGTTGTTTTTGCTGAACGGCTGGCGGGTCAGAAATCTGCGGTCAATTACCAGATCATTCCAGGGGTGACCTATACCTGGCCTGAAGTAGCGACAGTCGGGAAAAATGAAGCCGAGTTAAAAGAGGAGAATATTCCCTATAAAGCCGGAAAATTTTTCTTCGCCGCCAGCGGTCGAGCACTTTGTACCGGCATGAGTGACGGATTTGTCAAAGTTCTGGCCGATCCTGACAGTGGCCGCATTCACGGTATTCACATTGTTGGCCCACAGGCATCGGAGCTGATTGCTGAGGCAACGACGGTTATGTCTTTTTCTGGGAGCATTCATGATTTGGCGGTGACTTGCCATGCCCATCCAACTTTGGCAGAGGCACTCAAGGAAGCGGCTCTGGCAGTGAATAAAGAGGCCATTCACGCCTGATTCTCTTGACAAATACAGGAGTTACATCCGACAATCAAAGTGTCTGTATCAGGGTAGCCAATCGGCTGCCCTGAATTTTTAAAAACACCTATCTTTTTCGATTCTCTGTTACGAGGTTTAGTCTTGAAGACGCTAAAAAAACTGTTTCTTTTGCTGATTGTTGTCGCCCTGATTGCTGCGGGTGTTTTTTATTTTCGCGATACCAAAGCACCACAGGTAAGTCTGACACCGGGGAGTGGCCCGATTTCCAAAACGACAAAACTCCTCTTGTCGCTCAATGATGCCGGGATGGGGATAAAAAACGTTCAGGTTGTCGTGATTCAGGGGGACAACCAGTTCCCGCTGATAAAACGCGATTTTCAACCACAAACCAAAAACAATGATCTGGAACTCGACCTTTCGGTCTTGAAATTACAGGAAGGTGCTCTGCAGATTGAAGTCAGTACAACTGACCAATCGGTCTACCATCTGGGGAAGGGAAATACTGCCCGGGAATCATTCACTCTGACTTACGATACCCGGCCACCGATTATTTCTGTTCTCAGCAAGGCGCATAACTTCACCAAAGGGGGGAGCGGGCTGGTCACATATAGTTTAAACGAAGAAGTAGAGAAAACCGGGGTTCAATTCGAGGGTCACTTTTTCCCGGCATATCAACAAGAATCGGGCAATTATGCTTGTCTGTTCGCCTATCCTTATTATGTGAAAGAAAAGGATTTCGTCCCGCAGGTGATTGCCCGGGATCTGGCTGGAAATGAGCGCCCTGCAGGAATATACTACCGGGCTAACAATAAAAAGTTCCGGCAGCGAAGAATCAACATTTCCGACAATTTTCTGGCCCAAAAAACTCCTGAATTCGAAGGGTTGGTAGCGGGTGTCAGTGAGCCTCTTGATATTTTTCTCTATGTTAATCGGGAGATTCGCAAGGAGAATCGGGCCAAAATGGCTGAATTGAGTCGTCAAACAGCTGCAACTCCGCTCTGGCAAGGAAACTTCCGGCGTCAGCCTAAAGCGGCAACCCTGGCTCTGTTTGCCGATTACAGAACTTACTATTACAAAGGGAAACAGATCGATAAAACCGTCCATCTCGGACACGATCTTGCCTCAGTTGCTCAGGATGAGCTTATCGCTGAGAATTTTGGAGAAGTTATCTGGGCTGAATATTTAGGGATTTATGGCCTCTGTGTGGTTGTTGATCATGGACTGGGCTTGCAGTCGCTGTATGCGCATATGAGTCAACTTGAGGTTCAGGTGGGGGACAGGGTGGATCGTGGGCAGGTTATTGGCCGCAGTGGCACCACTGGCCTGGCTGGTGGCGATCATCTCCATCTTGGCGTGTTCGTTTCCGGCGTTGCGGTTCAACCGATCGAATGGTGGGATAAACACTGGTTGCAGAATAATATCGATAGCAAACTGTAGTGTATCATCGACCAAAGATTAACGGGCCCTTCTTGACACTCCCGTCAGTCTGGTCTAAAAAATATTTTTCGTTGACGATACCCCCTCCTGGACGATCAGAAGTTTGATATAGACAACCCACTAACGCGAGAAAGGTTCGACCCCATGAAAAAAGCTGCTTTGTTTCTCCTGGTCATTCTGGCCGTTTGCTTTTCCGGTAACGCTTTTGCTGTTTCTGCCCAAAAAGAGATCAGGCCGGGTTTTATTTATGTCGGTCCTGTCGGTGATGCTGGCTGGACTTACGCTCATGATCAGGGGCGTCAGGAGATGGAAAAGCTCTCCTACGTCCAACCTTCAACTTTTATTGAAACGGTTCCCGAAGGTGCGGAGTCGGCTCGCGTTATCAATGGCCTGGTGCGCAAAGGGCACAATCTGATTTTTACGACCAGTTTCGGCTACATGGATGCGACGATTGATGTTGCAAAGCGGAATAAAGATGTTGTGTTCATGCATTGTTCCGGTTTTAAAACGGCAGATAATGTTGGCACCTATTTTGGACGGATGTATGAGCCCCGTTACCTGTCGGGTCTTGTTGCTGGAAAAATGACCAGGAAAAATGTCATTGGTTATGTTGCCGCGTTCCCCATTCCCGAAGTTATTCGCGGCATCAACGCTTTTACCCTTGGGGTTCGCAGTGTTAATCCGCAGGCTGAAGTCAAGGTTGTCTGGACCCAAACTTGGTTTGATCCAGGTGTCGAGCGTGATGCTGCTGACAGTTTGTTGGATGTCGGGGCAGATGTCCTCACTATGCACCAGGATGCTCCGGCAACAATGCAGGCCGCTGAAGCGCGTGGCGCTTACGTCATCGGCTACAACTCCGATATGCGCAGTTTCGCCCCCAATGCTTTCCTGACGGCACCGATCTGGAACTGGGGTGCTCTCTACACCAAGCTGGCTGAAGAGGTCCATAATGGCACCTGGAAGTCCGAGCAGATCTGGTCGGGAATGAAAGAAGAACTGGTTGGCTTGGCCGAATTGAGTTCTGCGGTTCCTTCTGACGTTCAGGCTCTGGTGGTTGAAAAGACCAATGCTATCAAGGCTGGCTCACTTCACCCCTTTGCCGGCCCGATCAAAGATCAGGGTGGCAAAGTTGTTGTTGCTGCAGGCCAGACTCCAGAGGATGGGGCCCTTCTTGGCATGAACTATTTTGTCGAGGGTGTTCAGGGAACAATTCCCAAGTAAATTATATCGATTCAAAAAAGGCACGCCTTACAGCGTGCCTTTTTTAAGATTCAGCAAAAGCTTTTGTGGTGCGAACCACCACCTTTGCATGGCGCGTAAACTCTCGGGACAGCCCGATGGAACTGGGGGCAGTTCCAGGTTGACTGATAATTTTTTATCCCTGCTGACGAATAGAATTCCGTATCCGGAGACCAACTCTCTCTTACTATGTCTGATATCTTGCACATTGAAAATATCCGCAAAACTTTTCCCGGGGTGATTGCGTTGGATGATGTCTCTTTTTCGGTTGCCCAGGGAGAGATTCATACCCTGTTGGGCGAAAATGGCGCCGGGAAAAGTACTTTGATGAATGTGCTGACCGGGCTCTACCATCCCGATCGAGGACACATCAGAATAGCCGGTGAGCAGATTCATTTTACCAGTCCACGTGATTCTCTCGCCTGCGGTATTGGCATGGTGCACCAGCACTTTATGCTGGTTCCAGCTCACTCGGTTTTTGAGAATATCCTTCTGGCTCTCGACAAAGTCCCCAATTTTTACAGCAGAAAAACTTATCAAGCAAAAATTCAGAAACTGATTGATGAGTTTGATCTTGATCTTGATTTAGACACCCCGGTCTGGAAGCTCTCCATTGGTGCACAGCAGTGGATTGAACTGATCAAATTATTGATGCGAGATTGTCAGTTGCTGATTCTGGATGAGCCGACTGCCGTTTTGACGCCTCAGGAATCTGAACGATTATTCAATGTCCTGCGCAAATTACGAAAACAGGGGAAAAGTATTATTTTTATTTCCCATAAAATGCGCGAAGTGATGGAAGTCTCTGATCGGGTGACCATCCTCAAAAAGGGTCGCAGTATTGCGACCCGAACCCGTGGTGATTTTGACGAGTCAATCCTGGCATCGCTGATGATTGGCAAAGATAAAATCCCGCAGTGGCAGAAAACGCTGCAGATGTCTGATGAAATTGTCCTGGATATCCAGAAGTTATCGGTTCGCAATGATCGTGGTTTGTCTGATCTGGATGCATTTAATCTGCAATTGAAAAAAGGGGAAATCCTCGGCATTGCAGGTGTTGCCGGGAATGGTCAGAAGGCGTTAGCTGAAGTTTTGACCGGGCTGAAGAATACGAATCAGGGGCGTATTCTGGCCGGACAGAAAGATATCACCAACAGCAATGCCCGATATTCCTACATCGCCGGGATTGCACATATTCCAGAAGACCGCAAAACCATCGGGATCGCTCCCGATATGAGTGTTGACGAAAACCTCATCATGAAGAGTTTCAAGAGTGGTTCATTCCGAAACTGGATTTTTCAAAACAAAAGAGCGATCCGGCGCAATGCAGAAGAGAAAATCGAACAATTTGCCATCAAAAGTGGTCCTGATGGGACCCCGCTGCGCTATTTGTCGGGTGGCAATATTCAAAAAGTTATTATCGCGCGAGAATTATCTGAACACCCCGCGGTTCTGGTCGCCCTTTACCCAACCCGAGGTCTCGATATCGGTAGCGCCGGATATGTGCATAAAGTTATTGCCGATGGTGCGGATCGCGGCATGAGTACAATTCTGATTGCTGAAGATCTTGATGAATTGCTCAAGCTCAGTGACCGGATTGCCGTGATGTTTCGTGGCCAGTTGGTCGGCTACGTTGACCCACGCAAAACGACCCGTGAAGAGATTGGCCTGATGATGAGTGGAGAAACTCCAGGAGATTCCGCATGAAGCTGGTGATCGAACGCCGGGAAATTTCTTCCGCTTTACTCCGCTTCAGTGCACCGGTTGCGTCGATAGGTATTGCCTTGTTTGTCGCCGGGTTTTTGTTGCTTGCCAGTGGTGTCAGTCCTCTGGCTGCCTACAGGGAAATCATCATAGAGGCACTCGGCTCTGTTTATGGCCTGTCGGAAACTCTGGTGAAGACCACGCCGCTGATATTTGCCGGCCTCGGCGTCAGTCTGGCCTTCCGGATGCAAATCTGGAATATTGGTGCCGAAGGTCAGATTTATGTTGGTGCCATGGGGGCGACGTGGGTGGCTCTTTTTTCCGGGATTCAGAATCACTGGATGATGATGGTCGCGATGTTTTTCGCGGCATTCTTCTGTGGTGGACTGTGGGCCGGGGTCGCTGGTTTTTTACGTGCTCGCTGGCAAGTTAACGAGGTTATTGTCACTCTGCTGATGAATTATATCGCGATCCTCTGGGTCGATTATCTGATTTATGGCCCCTGGAAAGATCCCAAGGGGTTCAATTTTCCCCTGACAGCTCAATTTAGCGATACCGCTCGCCTGGCAGAATATTTCAATACGCGGATGCACAGTGGCTTTTTTCTCGCTCTGTTTTGTGCCCTGGTTCTCTATTTGTTTATCGAAAGAACCGTCTGGGGATATGAAATCAAGGTGATCGGCAGCAACCAGAAAGCGGCACAATATGCCGGGATGAATACCGGGCTGGCGATCTTTTTTGTCCTGTTTCTCAGCGGTGCGATTGCCGGGATTGCCGGATTCAGTGAGGTTGCCGGATTGCAGCATCGACTCCAGCACGGTATTTCGCCAGGCTATGGCTACACGGCGATTATCATTGCCTGGCTGGCCAAGCGTAGCGCTATCGGAGTCGTTATCGTTTCTTTCCTGATGGGTGTGCTGCTGGTAGGCGGTGATAGCTTGCAACTTTTATGGCAGTTACCGGTTGCCTTTGTCTACGCCTTTCAGGGCTTGATTCTTTTTTTCCTTTTGGCCTCAGATTTTTTCATTATTTACCGGGTCAAATTGATCAAAGGGGGTGCTCATGCTTGAGATCTTACTCGATGCAACCGTACGAGCAGGCACTCCGATTTTGTTTGCAACCCTGGGGGCGATTATCAACGAACGCGCCGGGATTATTAATCTTGGTATTGAAGGGTTGATGTTGATCGGCGCTTTAGCCGGATTTTCGGCAACTTATTTCAGTGGGTCATTGCTGGTTGGGGTGGTGGCTGCTTTTTGTGTCACATTTATTGCCGGAAGCTTTCACGCCTTGATTACTGTTCAGTTGCGTGGCAATCAGATTGTCAGTGGCCTGGCTTTGACAATGTTCGGGGTCGGGGTGACGGCACTGTTTGGCAAGGGGATGGTTGGCCTGACGATTGTCGGGTTTGAGCGGGTTGCAATCCCCGGATTAAGTCAAATCCCCATCATCGGTAAAGCTTTTTTCAATCAGGATATGTTGATCTATTTCAGCTTTCTGTTGGTTTTTCTGGTCTGGTTTTTCTTTTATCGAACCCGTTGGGGGCTAGGAGTTCGCAGTGTCGGGGAAAACCCTGCGGCAGCTGACACCTGTGGCTTCTCAGTCAGTCTATACCGTTTTTTTGCAGTGACAGTTGGATCTGGTTTTGTTGGAATTGGCGGTGCCTACCTGAGCCTGGCCAGTACCCCCATGTGGATTGAAAATATGTCTGCAGGGCGTGGCTGGATAGCCGTTGCTCTGGTTATTTTTGCTGGCTGGTCAAGTCAACGAGCCATGTTGGGAGCCTATTTGTTCGGTGGAATTACCGCAATGCAGTTGCGCTTTCAGGCGATGGGAACAACGATCAGCGCTCATATCCTGCAGATGTTACCCTATTTCTTTACTATCCTGGTCCTGGTTATTTCGACTCATCGACTGCAAAAAGGAGCCAGCCAGCAACCGGAAGGGTTGGGATTGCCCTATGACCGGGAGGATCGCAAATGAGTTCTGCCAAGATCTTGCTGGAGCGGATTCATCAGGACGGGGAGATCAATGGTCAGATTGTAAAAGTTGAGCAATTTCTTAATCACATGGTCGATCCGGTATTGATTCACCTGCTGGGGGATGATATCGCTACCCGTTTTAGTCCCCTTCCAGTGACCAAGGTCCTCACCGCTGAAACCAGCGGCATCATGCTGGCGCAAGCCGTTGCTTTGAAATTGCAAGTTCCATTTGTCTACGCTAAAAAGAAGCGTCCCATCACCATGCCGGAGTACTTTGCTGCCGCCAGTCACTCTTTTACCAAACAGGAATCGACCACCCTGTACGTGTCCAAAGATGTTTTACATCAAGGTGAGCAGGTTCTGTTCGTCGATGATTTTTTTGCCAAGGGGTCAACCCTGAAAGCGATTGAAGAGATACTTGCCCAGGCCGGAGCCCGTCTGGCAGGGGCTGCCGTGATTATCAACAAGTCACAACGCAATGATATCGAGTCAATTCTGACTCTGGATGATCTGCTTTAGCCTGTTTCACATCCAACGCTTTACGCTGTTCTTTCCTCTGGGTGTTGGAAGGTTTCTAAAGAACCCATACACGATTGAACAAGTTGCTGTTTCTGTTAAGAGGGTTTTGTCCGGATAGCAATAAACCCTAAAACTGTTGTGGAATCAGACGACAACTCCCCATTGTAGAAATTCATTTAAAAGAAAAAGATAAACAAATGTCGTACGATCAAAAAATTTATCTCCTGGGTTTGCCCCAGGATAATAATTCAAGTTTTCTGGCTGGTCCGGCCCTTGCTCCACAGCGCATTCGTGAGGCGTTTCACAGTTCCTCTGCAAACTTGTTTACGGAAACGGGCTTCGATCTGAATGACAGCAGTTTTTGGCATGATGCAGGCGATGTTGTTCTGGATGGACTTGGCGGAATTGCTGCCTTCACCACTATAAAACAAAAAGTTGCTGAACTGATCAAGGGTGGCGGCCAAGTCCTCAGTATCGGTGGTGATCATTCTGTCTCCTATCCGGTCATCTCTGCCCATCTGGAGACCTGCCCGGACCTCAACATCCTCCACATTGATGCCCACCCTGACCTGTATGAAAATATGCAGGACAACCACTACAGCCACGCGTCACCTTTTGCCCGACTTATGGAAACCGGACGGGTCAAGCGCTTGGTTCAGGTGGGTATTCGCACGCTGAATCGTCATCAGAGGGAACAGTCCGAGCGCTACAATGTGGAAACGCATGAAATGCGGGATCTCAGTGGTCTTTCCTCGATCAGTTTTGCTGGTCCGGTGTATCTGTCTCTTGATCTTGACGCGCTGGATCCTGCATTTGCGCCCGGCGTTTCACACTATGAACCGGGCGGCCTTTCAACCCGCGATGTTTTGCATCTGATCCACGGATTTGGCGGCAAGCTTATCGGTGCCGATGTTGTTGAGCTCAATCCGCTCCGTGATCCCGCCGATATCACAGCGATGGTCGCGGCAAAGATCTGTAAGGAGCTGCTTGGGAGAATGATTACTGACAACACTTTCCCGAGGGAGAGGGGATGATTTTTATTCTTCCGCAAGTTCACCCAGTCTTTTCAGTGAGAATTCAATTTTATCACTATACGGATGAGCACAGGATAGCCGGATGCAGTTCCGATAGCGGTTTTGTGATGTGAAGATTGAGCCAGGGGCAATACCTATCCCCTCTGCCAGTGCCTTTGCATAGAGAATATCGGTATTGATATCCTTGGGCATGACAGCCCAGAGGAGAAAGCCTCCCTCTGGTCGGGTCAATCGGGTATTTGTCGGGAAAAATTTCTCGACAGCTGAGGAGACCAGATCGACTTGTTTTCGGCACTTCACGGTATAGTTCTTCAGGTGTTTGCTGTATCTGCCAGTAGACAGATAGTTGGCGAGTGCGAGTTGTGCCGGTCGGTTTGAGTTCAGGGATACGGCCATCTTGCTCTTGAGCAGTGCATCACGGTGATACCCCGAATGGATCCAGCCGATACGAAAACCAGGTGCCAGCATCTTTGAAAAAGACGAGATGTAGATAATGTTTCCATTATTGGGAAACGATGTGATTGCGTGGGGTCGTACTCCTGAAAATGGCAGGTCACCAACGATATCATCCTCTATCAGCGGTATGTTATGGGAACTGAAAAGCTCGGATAGTTGCTGTTTTTTCTTGTCGGGGGTGAGACAGCCAAAAGGGTTGTTGAAATTTGGCTGAAGAATACAGGCTTTGATCTTGTATGTTTCAAGAGCCTTACTCAGTGCGCCTATATCTACTCCGATGTTCGGGTCAGTTGGGATTTCCAGTGCAGAGATGCCGAGTGTTTCGAGAATATGCAGGTATCCAAAATAGCAAGGTGATTCCACGGCAACAGTATCACCCGGACCGGCTAAGGTCGACAGGGCGATATAGAGCGCTTCACTGCCGCCGTTAGTGATGATGATGTCATCCAGATGTGCGCTGACTCCAGCCTCAAGCATGTGATAGGCAATCTGGGCGCGTAGCTTTCTGTTGCCGGGAATCTCTTCGTATCCGTATGGGTTCTCGTGCGAAAGTGACGCCTGACGGATCAATCTGGTAAGTTCAGCTACTGGGAGAAATTCCGGTGATGGTGTGGCGGCTCCCAGAGGCACAATGTTAGTTTCGGCCATAGCATTTAGAATATCAAAATGAAAATGAAATGAATCCACCGGTGTTGGTTTTAACTCGGGGTTTGAGATTTGAGGAGCGGGGAAGATTCTGATTTTGTTGCGGACGTAGAAACCAGACTGAGGGCGGGATTCGACCCGTCCTTCCATCTCGAGATCCAGATAAGCCTTCATAACAGTACTGACACTCACCTGACTTTTTCTGCTCATGGCACGTAGCGAGGGGATTCTGTCCCCTGATAGCAACACACCATTGTCTATTGCACTGGTAATATTTCGCTTAACCAACTCGTACTTATAGCCATCGTCGGTTTGTACGCTCGGATGAGTTTCCATATGTCCTCCAACTGTTATGCATGTAATTCTATTAAATTGTAACTGTTATCCTATGCAAAATTGGCGTATTTTGCAAGCAGCATATGGTGCATGGATAAAGTCCATAAAGTTATAGAGGTGAGGTGATGTTATGGGTGGAGCAGTTAACACAAAGATAAAATTTCCATTTCGCACCGTTTCAGGTGGTGTGGTTGCAATGTTTCTTGCTTTTGGCGTAGGACGGTTTGCCTATACGCCTCTCCTGCCACTTATGCAGGAACAGGCTGGGCTTGGTTTGGATATGGCAGGATATCTCGCCTCAATGATGTATCTGGGTTACTTGACTGGCTCTATTATTGTGACGAAAACTCTTCCTCGATTCGGGGCTATTAGGATATTACGCTTTGGTTTGATCTTGCTTGCCCTTGGAACCTGGTCGATGTCTGCTGGCGATTTGTTCTTATACTGGGCCGTTGTGATGTTTGGTGTCGGTGTATCGTCAGCAGCGATATTTCTGGCTGCACTGTCTCTGGTTCTCGGGGTGTTTCTTGAATATGGGGCGGTGTGGTTGATTGCTTTCCTCTATTCCGGCATCGGTGCGGCAATTGTTCTGATTGGTTTTTCTGTGCCAAAAATAGGGTTGGCAATAGGTTGGCAAGGTGCGTGGACCTTTGTCGCATTAACGGCAGTGATGGGTGGAAGTTTGTGCCTCATGCTCCTGTCTCCATGTCGGCGTAGGTATGAAAAAGTTTCTTCTGATGAGACCGCTTGGGCTGCAACGGCGGCAAAGAGTGCAGCTTTCTATCTCATCACCGCCTATTTTCTACATGGATTTGCCTATACGATAGGTGGCACTTTTATGGTTGCTATGCTGGCAAACTTTTCCGGTATTCAGGGGCATGCTCAAATGGGCTGGATACTGGTGGGTGCGATGGTTATTCCGTCCTGTGTTATCTGGCCCTTAATTGCATCACGTGCAGGTGAGATAAAAACCACAGCATTTCTGTTAGCTCTTCTTGCGGTGTCAAATATTATCGTTGTCTGCTGGCAGACCCCAGTTGGAGTACTTATTGCAGCTGGTGTTTTTGGGAGCTCTTTTCTGGTCATCCCTGGTTTAGTGCTTGGTAGCCTCGGTAGACTTGCTGGTAGCAGAAAAGATGAAGTGTCGGGATTTGCCACAATTATGTTTGGGATCGCGATGGTGCTTGGTCCATCAGTTGGTGGACTGATTGCCAAACTGACCGGTTCATTTGACTGGTCACTTATCATGGCATGTGTGGCGTTGTTTCTTGCTTCTGGCATTGCCTTGATGGCTGAACGAGCGACAAAACGTCGCCGGACTGAGATAGTCTCCTGAAGCAAGACATGTGGAGTGGAGAGATGATTGAAATAGAGCAAAATAGCTCCCATGATGTCCCGAATTATGTGAAGCTTTTTTCTAAAAAACCAATATCAATACTGATCAGGTATGGTTTGGAGGCGGTGCCATGCTGAGAATTGAGGGTCAATATATTTTGCGCTGAGTGTGTAAAATAATTTCCTCGGCAGGGAAAAATTCAGTACTAAGGGTCGACATCCATTGAACAGGAAAAATTTAGTCCGTTCAGGAGGTTCAGACCCTGGGGAGGCTCCGGGTTGCAATCACTGCGATCCCTGTTTTTTCTACATCGCTCAGGATCACCTGACCCATCTGAACCGGAGCTTCGATTTTAATCATGTGCAGAGCTTTGACGATGGCCAGAACCTTATCTTTTGGAACTGCCTCGGCTGTCTTGACCGGTAGGCGCGGCCAGAGGCCTGAGGTGCAGGTAATGGTTGTGCTGACCATTCTGCTTGGGGCCGTGTACTCCTGGCGGGCGTAATCCTCCCCCCGTTTGCACTCGTTACCGGTAATTTCAAGAATTTTACCACCAACAATAGTCAGCTCCAAGGGACAGCTAATTGGACAGCCGATGCAGATGAGGTGCTTTTTTTCACTCATTTATGCGACCTTCTGTGGCTGTACATCAATTTTCAATTTGCCACCAAAGTAGTGATCTAGAACCTCCGGGGCGAGAGTCAGTCGAATCATCTCTGAAGGGATGAGCATGCGGAATTTTTTCTCATAGCGGTCACCGATTGTCAGAAGACAATGTTTCATCGGCTGTTTGACTCTGAAATAGATGGTTTGCTCCCGGTCGGGAGAAAGGCTGTGGGGAACGCAGGATGCGACGTTTTCACCGGTCTGGAGGGAAATGTTGTCGCAAGGTCGGCGTATCCCGAGAGCCAGTTCTGCTGCAAATCGACCCGCACGCAGAGATTCTTCCGAGACAAAATCGACAATGTCATGAACATGAAGCACATTGCCGCACGCAAACACACCGGGCAGGGAGGTCTCCAGGGTGCTGGTCACCTGGGGGCCACCGGTTGCGGGATCCATACGCAGCCTGAGCCTGGTTGAAAGTTCATTCTCAGGGATCAGGCCGATGGAGAGGAGCAGGGTGTCGCAATTGACGTCCCGGGATCGGCTCGGATCTGGTACCAGTTGATGGTTGACCGGTGCAATTGTCAGCCGTTCCACACGGTTTTGTCCATGGATAAAGGCGACGGTGGTCGAAACGTGCAGGGGGATGTCGAAATCATCAAGGCACTGAACCACATTACGGGTCAGGCCGTTGGAATAAGGGAGTAATTCGTAAACTCCAACGACCTCACACCCTTCGAGAGTCAGTCGTCGTGCCATGATCAGGCCGATATCGCCTGAGCCGAGAATGGCAACACGCCGCCCTGGAAGGAGCCCCTTCATGTTGACCATTTTTTGTGCCAAGCCCGCTGTCATAACCCCGGCTGGTCTGAATCCTGGAGTGCGAATTGCTCCACGGGTCCGTTCACGGCAGCCCATCGCCAGAACAACCGCCGCCCCTTTAAGATGGAGATATCCATCGTTGCCGCTGATAACTTCCAGGTGGAGATCCGGGCTGATATCTAGCACGTAGGAGTCGGTGAGTATTTCGACATTGCCGGAAAGGACGCTGCGAATAAAACGTTCAGCGTATTCAGGGCCGGTGAGTTCTTCTTTGAAATAGTGCAGTCCGAAACCACTGTGGATGCATTGGTTGAGAATTCCTCCCGTTTCAATTTCACGATCAATCAGCAGAATATGTTCTGCTCCTGCTTCCTGTGCCCCCAGTGCTGCTGCCAACCCGGCAGGGCCACCACCGACAATCACGACATCGTATTTGTTCCTCAGCCGATTTTTCATCCCAAATCCTCCACGGATAGATCGTCGTGACGTGGAGTACAAACGTTTGATCCCCGGCCCCGTTTGGTGATTTCAGCCAGGGGAATTGCCAGGGTTTGCGCAAGCAGATCCATGATTCGTGTTGTGCAGAATCCCCCTTGACAGCGCCCCATTCCTGCACGCACCCGAAATTTAACCCCATCAAGAGTGCGGGCACCGTGTCTGATTGCGTAGCGGATTTCAGCTTCAGTCACCGATTCACAGCGGCAGACGATACGACCAAAGGCTGGATCGTCAAGAATCGCTGCTTGACGTTCCCGGGTTGTCATCTGTGCAAAATGGGGCGGTCCGTCAATCGCTGCTTTCCAGGTCGACTTTTCGGTCAGGGCGAGACCGTCTGCACGGAGCATCTCAGTGACGAAAGTTGCAATAACGGGTGCTGCCGTGAGGCCTGGGGATTGAATTCCGGCAATATTGTAGAAACCTTTAACCGGGGATGGTTCGATAATAAAATCGTTTGTCCCTGAAACGGCTCGTAGCCCGGCGAATTCGGTAATGGTGTCACGTTCAGATATGGCCGGACACGATTTGCGTACCGACGCAAAAATTTTGCTCGCTCCAGCAAAGCTGGTCGATAAATTCTCGCGGTTATCAACTTCTTCCGCCGTCGGTCCAACCATGATGGGTCCATCAACCGTCGGTATGATAAGAACCCCTTTACTGGTGGCAGAGGGGGTCGGGAAAATCAGGTGGCTGACAATTCCCTGCAGCCGGCGATCGAGCAGATACTCTTCCCCCTTGCGGGGGAAAATTTTGAAGTTATCGGCACCGATCATGGCTGCGACCCGGTCGGCGAAGACCCCGGTGGCATTAAGGATAATTTGACTGAGGAATTTTTTCTGTCCGGTTTGAATCGAAAACCCATCGTCCTTTTGCCGGATTGACATCACGGGGTGATCGCAGAAGAGTTGAGCACCATTTTGCCGAGCGCATTCAATCAGTCCAAAGCAGGCTTCATAAGGATTGATAACCGCTGCCGTGGGGGCATGGAGTGCTTGAAGAATAGAGTGACTGAGGTTGGGTTCTGCTTTTCGAATCTGTTTTGGCTCCCAGATTTCCAGGCCGGTGACCCCTCTGCTATCACCTTGTTTCTTGAGATCTTCCAGATATTGCAGATCCTCAGGTTTTTGGGCAATGAGTAGTTCGCCAATCCGTTTGAAGCCAAACTTGAGATCGCGAGCAAGATCGTCCCAACGTTGGTTGCCAGCCCACTCAAATTTTCCTTTAAGTGTGCCCTCTGCTGAGTGATGCCCGGCGTGGATGATTCCCGAGTTGGTTTTGCTGGTACCAAAACCAACCTCGACCTCTTTTTCAATCAGAGCCAGGCGCAGATTGTACCGAGACAACTCACGAGCCAGAGCACAGCCAACGATCCCACCACCAATGATGATAACGTCATACATACCCTGCTGCCTCCACAGATTCAGTCGGGGGGAATGGATGAATATAATTACAGTTAAACACCAATTTTGCGGAAAACAAGTGGACCGACAGGCTCAGTTCAGAAATTTAAAGGGGGATGGTTCAGAGGTGAGGGGGCAACCGGACAGCGGTAGATATTGACAGTGTTTCCTGAGCAATATCTACCGCAGACGTCTATTCTGTAATCACCTCAAAATCTGGTGGATCTGCAATGGCTTTTTTGACCGAACACATTCCCGCAGCGCGAATAACCGCCTTTTTATATTTTTCCGGGAAGGCTGCCGGAAGTTGGATGGCCATCTTTACTTTTTCGAGGCGGCGATTTTCCGGGTTACGTTCAATATCCAGGGTCATCGTCATCCCTTCTGTGGACAGTTCGCGTTGTTGACAGAATTTCTGCACATAAAAACCGGCACAGGTGACGATGGAGGATAGAAACAGCATGTAGGGTTCTGGAGCTGAATTAGCTCCACCATCTTCTTCGGGTTGATCAGTGGGGACTTCAAAATCACCAAAGTGTGCTGTCACCACTGTCCCGCCGGGAAACGTAGCTTTAATCATCGACATAAATTTTCTCCTCAACAGTTTATTTTGTGTTGCCGGGTGATCAATCTCCAAGCATCTGACCAATGTTATCAAAAAAATGACTGGCACTGATTGCTTCATCTTCCGGGTTGCTATTGCACTTGTTATCCCCCGTGGAAATTTGCACCAAGCCTTCTGGAATTTCACTCAGAAAACGACTGGCTTCGCGTTGCTCCAATTTTCCGTACTTCCGCCGTTGTCGGGCTCCCAGAAGAAATAATTGTTGTTTCGCCCGGGTTATGCCGACGTAGCAGAGGCGCCTTTCCTCATCAATATCAAAGGTTTCATGGATCGATTTCTTATGGGGTAGAAAACCCTCTTCCAGTCCGGTTAGAAAAACCACTGGGAATTCCAGCCCCTTACTTGAATGTAAACTCATCAGGGTGACGGCATCAAGTTGCAGCTTGCTTTCTTTGTCATTTTTCCCGAGAGAGTCATCGTCAAACAACGAAATTCTGTCCAGAAAACCGGTCAGGTCGGGATGCGTGGTTCGTTCCAGGTAGACTGACATACTGTTTAGCAGCTCTTCCTGATTATCAACCCGTCGTTTGGCAATCTGGATGTCTTTTTCCTGACGGTAGATCTCAGCGGCGAACTTCAGTTCAGTGAAGAGTTCCTGCAGGGTTTCGAGTAGTCGCAGTGGTTGCTTGAAACGGTTTTGGTACCGCTTGATCAGATCGACAAAAGAATCGCATGCTGTTGCGGTTCGATCATTCATCTCGGGGACCTGACTGGCTTGCTGCAGGACCTTCCAGAGTGAAATGTTTTTCTCGGCAGAGTAACGAATGATGCGATCAATACTGCTTTCCCCGATACCACGCTTCGGGTAATTGAGGATTCGCAGCAGGTTCACCTCATCGGCAGGATTCTGGATGGTCTTCAGGTAGGCGATAACATCTTTGATCTCTTTGCGGTCAAAAAACTGTTGACCACCGATCAGGACATAGGGAATGTTTTCGTAGCGTAATTGTTCTTCAAAGGCCCGTGACTGGCTGTTGGTGCGGTAGAGGATTGCGAAGTCGCCGTAGTTGAGTCTGCGTCGATATTTCTCGGCGTGAACATATTCCATGACCTGCCGGGCCTCATCTTCACCGTCTTCGCAAAGCAGGTATTCGATCTTGGCTCCGGCACCACTGTCGGTCCAAAGGATCTTTTCTTTGCGCTTCTGGTTGTTTTTGATGACGGAGTTGGCAGCGGCAAGAATATTTCCACTTGAACGGTAATTCTGTTCCAGCTTGATCACCTTGGTGCCGGGGAAATCGAGCTCAAAATCGAGAATATGAGTAATATCGGCACCACGAAAAGCGTAGATCGATTGATCATCATCACCGACAACACACAGGTTCCCATGACCACCCGCCAGTAATTTTAATAATCGGTATTGAACTGGATTGGTATCCTGATACTCATCCACCATTTGATACTGAAAACGTTCACTATATTGTTTTTGCAGGTCGGTGTGGCGTTCCAGAAGCTGTACTGTAAACATCAACAGATCATCAAAATCGACAGCATTGAAAGCTTTCAGGGATTTCTGGTAACGGGGATAAATTGTCGCGACCAGCGATGACAGCGGATCTCGATCATCAGGCTGATAATGATCCGGGAAGATCAGGTGGTTTTTTGCTGTACTGATCCGCCAGAGAATTTGATCGGCATCAGCAGAGCTGTTGTCTGCACCGATTTCACGCAACAAATCCCGGATCAGGCGTTGCTGATCAGCAGCGGCATAGATAGAAAAATTCTTTTTAAACCCCAATCGATCAATATGGGCCTTCAGGATACGGACACACAGGGAGTGAAAGGTTGCAATCACCATCCCCTTGGTGGAACTTCGCCCGATCATCTCCTGGACCCGTTCAGCCATTTCCCGGGCTGCTTTGTTGGTAAATGTGACCGCGAGGATTTGTTGCGCAGGAACTCCCTGTTGTCTCAGGTGGGCGATCCGACAGGTAATGACACGGGTCTTGCCTGAACCGGCCCCAGCCAAAAGGAGCAGAGATCCCTTTTTATGTGTGACGGCTTCACGTTGTTGCGGATTGAGACTGTTGAGATCAAACATCTGGTATCATCTGGACTAAAGTGTCAGGGGGAATAAATTCGAAGGGCGGAAGATAGCATAGTTTGAGATTTTACTGCAATTAGTCTGTTCGGGGGCGGTCGTTACACCGTCTGCTTTACTGGTTCTCAGGTTCTGTTGAGAGAATTAATAGATCTCTAATGGCGAAAAGGCAAAAAAGGTGATGAGGCTTTTTGTGAGTATTCGGGGGGCACTCTCTCCAATAAATTGCTGAACCAATCTGATTCGTTCACATGGGTTGGCATCCCAGATTCCCTTGTGATTTTCTTCGAAATGCAACTGTTCTAAGGCGTGTTTTGGCCGGGAATCCAATCATAATTACTGAGATATTAAAACGACCCGTCCTTATTTAATTGCTTAAGAGCGTCCCGCCTATGCGCCCTAGGTCTCTCAGCCTGCGATTCCTGGAACTATTCCACTCCAGCTGGTGTTGGAATAGTTTCTTTTGGTCCGTTTATCTATTTGTTACTTCTGCTGTAAATGTCGATCAAAGTCCATTCGTTGATGTAAAATACGAATAATGTCAATTCCTTCATTGGTCAGTTTGAAAAAGATGACGTGCGAACCGGATTTTTTCTTTCTGTAACCAGGTCGCACATCGCTTATATTTATAGAAGTTGAATGTTCAGTGGCTTGTCTTTCCATCTCAGCGTAAAGTTCACGAACATACTTTTCAGCCTGTTCGATACCCCACTCGGTAACGGTGTAATCCCAT
The DNA here is from genome assembly GCA_002049545.1 of Deltaproteobacteria bacterium tcs-42. Classification (GTDB taxonomy): domain Bacteria; phylum Desulfobacterota; class Desulfuromonadia; order Desulfuromonadales; family Geopsychrobacteraceae; genus Desulfuromusa. The sequence goes on from LLYT01000013.1 coordinate 26,358, forward strand.
ATTCCGCCAAGATCAGCTTTAGCCTTGGGCGATAAAACAACTTGATTCATAGGGAGATGGATTTTTTCTTGTTGTCGATAAAGCTGTCGAGGTCCAGTGCTGTAGATGTGCCAGAGTTTTCACCATCAATTAATGCTTGTCGCAATTGTTCTAATTTAAGGTGATCTTGGCGGATTAGATCGCGAACATAGTCTGAAACGTTGGCATAGCGCCCGCTTTGTACACACTCTTCTACCCAGTTTTTCATCTGATCGGGTAATGAAACATTCATAGTTGCCATATCAGCCTCCTCAGTCGTCTTTAGCCTTTTTAATTTTATGGCAAACTTTGCCAAGTGTCAATTTTTATTGATGGGCTTCTGGGGGACGTTGTTGCTTTAGTGCTTATTCTTCATGTATGCCAAGACAACCCCGTATTGATAGCCCCGACCTTCTCCATCATGGTGGGTTTCAGAGGGACGTGATTTCCGAATATTCAATTGATTCTGTTTCTCTCTTCTGCTAAGTTCCCCGTCATGTTCCGTTTGGTGATTTTACTCATTAGTATTGTCTGGGCATCGTTGATGCTGATTTCCTGGAGTGGGGCGACCCCACCTGCGGGGAGTTCAGGAATCGAAGTGTCCATCCCGATCCGTTCCTGAACGGGTTATGGCATGATTGATCTCCGCTATTGTGGAGCGTACGTAGAAATGGTTCCGGCTATCAGGCTGTCGACTGTGAATGGCCTAACCACCTTCAGTTTTGTTTTGCTGCTTTTCCTGATATTTCTCCCCCTGTTTTGAGCCGCGTCGCTCTAACTCAGCATCAATGGCATTGAGGACTTCCCACTTGTTCATCGACCAGATGGGTGCCAGCAGGATATCGCGTGGACCATCACCAGTCAGTCTGTGGATTAATGTCTCCGGCGGCAAGCGTTCGATAAAATCGACGACCAACTCGACGTACTCTCCCATTTCCAGCATCGGTACCTGACCCTGTTTATATAATTCGCCAAGGGGGGTGCCATTGAGAACATGGAGCAGGTGGAGCTTGACTCCATCAACCTTAAGCCGCGCCAATTCATCGGCGGTCGCCAGAATATCTGCGTGACTTTCACCGGGGAGGCCAAGGATCACATGGGCACAGATACGTAAGTCGCGCTGCTTTGCCCGTTGATAGGCATCGAGAAAACAGGCGTAATCATGACCACGTTGTAGATAGTCCAGAGATCTGTCGTGAATGCTCTGGAGCCCCAATTCCAACCAGAGGTCGGTTTTCTGGTGATACTCTCCCAATAGATCCATGACGGGTTCAGGAACACAATCGGGACGCGTGCCGACTGCCAACCCGACAACATCCTCTATTGCCAGAGCCTGATCGTAGCAATCACGCAGGCGGGGAACTGGTGCAAAGGTGTTGGAAAAGGGCTGAAAGTAAGCGATGAACCACCTGGCGCGGTATTTTCTGCGCATCAGCCCTTTAGCCCGTTCGACTTGAATTGCAATCGGTTCACCGTGTTCAATGCCGACGGAACCTGAGCCGCTGGGATCACAGAAAATACAGCCGTGAGCATCGCGCCCGCCCCGACGATTCGGGCAACCGAAACCGGCATCGATCGAAATTTTATGAACTCTTCCACCGAAGTGTTTCTTCAGGTAGGTTGAGTAGAGATTAAAAGCTTTTTTTCGTTCCATGGGCGGGACTATGCCAGTTGCTGAGCCGCAGAGCAAGTGACTTTATTATGGGCGAGCATCAACGGCGAAAAGCTGATATAATTTCACCGTCAAACGAACGAATTTGCAGTCAGTCAATAAAATCACCGATTTAAGCGGGATGGCGTCGCCATCCCATGAGTTTTTGCGTAAGCATCAGGAGTAAATATCAGCAAGTCCTGGCTTATCCCCGCATGGGGCGGTCCCGGGATGTCTGCAAAATGGCTTGAACTGGCACCATCCGGCGACGGTCCGACAGGCTGCTGGTAGTGTTGACCAATGACATAGAAAAAAAGGAAAAACAATGGCAGCTAGTGCCGCTAAAACTGAAGCGACTTCCCCTCTTAAAGTCTGTATCCTCTGGCATATGCATCAACCCGATTATCGTGATCCGGTGAGTGACCAGACCTTGCTCCCCTGGACCTGGTTGCATGGGGTGAAAGACTACGGTGAAATGCTCGAAACAATCGTTGAGACCGATGCCAGGGTCACTGTCAATCTGGTCCCATCCCTGCTTGAACAACTGGAACGTTACGCCAACGGGGAAGACCGCGATCGCTGGTTGGAGTTGCTCTCTCGTTCTCCGAGAGAAATGTCTGGCCCTGAGCGTCAGTTTATGGTCGAGCAGTTTTATTCGGTTAACGAAGAAACCCAGATTTTTGCCAACCGTCGCTATCATCAGCTTTATCAATTACGTGGGATCGGTCCCCACCCCGATGCACAGGATTTCAATGAACAGGATCTGCTGGATCTCCAGGTCTGCTTTCTGCTGGCCTGGACGGGTTCCCATCTACGCCGAAAATCAACCATTGTGGCGGCTCTCCTGCAACAGGGAGGGTATTTTCGTGAGGTACAAAAACAGCAACTGTTGAGGTGTTGTCATGATGAGCTGAAACGGGTCATCAGTTTTCACCGCCAATTGGAAGAGTCGGGTCAAATCGAGATTTCTGTCACCCCTTATGCCCATCCGATTCTGCCGCTGCTCTGCGATCTCCATACGGCTCAGGAGCCGAGCCCTGGATTGCCCCTTCCTGCTGCCGATTTTCGTCATCCGGAAGATGCCCGGTTGCAGGTCCGTGAAGGCTTACGGACTGCTGAACGAATCTTTGGCGAGCGGCAACGCGGCATGTGGCCTGCTGAAGGTGGTGTGAGTGCCGAAGCGGTGAACTTGTTGCGCGAAGAGGGGGCACTCTGGGCGGCAACCGATGAGGATATTCTGGCCAGAAGCCTTGATGGCGGGCTGGCAATGCGCAGCAATCTCTACAATATCTACCAATACAACGATTTGCCTTTATTGTTCCGTGATCGTGAGTTGTCCGACCGGATTGGTTTTCTTTATGCCGGCTGGGAGACAGCCGAAGCGGTCGATGATCTGCTGAGGCGGCTGCAGCGGGTGGCGCGGCAGTCTCCGGGGGGAACTGTCGCTATTATTCTGGATGGGGAAAACTGCTGGGAGCGTTATCCTGATAACGGTTATCCTTTCTTGCGCGATTTTTACCTCGCCTTACAAGACGATCCGCTGTTGGAGATGTCGACGATTCAAGGTGCTTTGTCCAAGAGCCAACCGATTCCTTTGCGTCGATTAGCTGCAGGATCGTGGATCCGCTCAGACTTTACCACCTGGATCGGCCATCCAGAGGAAAACCGTGCCTGGGAAATGTTGCAGCAGACCCGAAAAGAGATTATTACTGACGAAGTCAATCGTGCCCTGGCGCATCCAGAGGAACCATTGAGTGAGCTGGCCCGCGAACTTTTACGCGCTGAGGGGAGTGACTGGTTCTGGTGGTTCGGTGATGAGCACGCAACAGCGCAGGCTGATATTTTTGATCGATTATTCAGGCTCCACCTGGAGGGCTTGTATCACCTGAAGGGGTTGCCTGTCCCCGCCCATTTGCATCAGGCAATTAAGCCAGGGGTGAAGAAGGTGGTCGGCTTCGAGCCAACGACCCGTTTTACCCCGCAGATTGATGGCCGGGTGGGAAATTATTTTGAGTGGCTGGCCGCCGGGCGTATCGATCTGGCCGTTGGTGGTGCCATGCATGCTAGTGGAGAAAGTCTGGAAGAGCTGTATTATGGGTATGATCAGGAGCAGCTCTACTTTCGTTTTGATCAGCCGAGATTATTAAAACACCTCTGTGGAAAAGGGGGCTGTTTCGAAATTCGTCTGATTGTCAAAGATCTTTTTCTGCTGCGTTACGACTTTGCCGATGGAAAACTGGAAATTTTATCTGATGGAAAGGTCGTTAAGACAGGGCTTGGTGCCTGTGGGCAGATTCTGGAGTTAGCAGTTCCATTGAATGCGTTGAAATTGCAGGAGGGGGACATTGTCAATTTAAGTTGTCACGCCTTGCAAAACAGGCGCGAAAATGGTCGTTGGCCAACAGAAGGAAATGCGAGCTTCTGCTTTCATGGGTCTGTTCTTGATGAAGATAACTGGATCATTTGATAATCTTGCAAGTGCGCTAATGTTTGATGTACTCGCAGAAAAACATTGGATGGCACCATTGTTCAGATCGCTGAAAGGATAGAAACATTGTCGGAATTTCGTTGGGATCCCCTGAAAAATAACTGGGCGATCATAGCAAAAGGGCAGAATCGTCGTCCGCAGGATTTTATACAGCAGCGGGAAAAGGTTGAGATATCTTCCTGTCCGTTCTGTCATGATAATGAGACTAAAACACCGTCGGAAATTTATGCCCATCGTCCTGATGGAAGTGCCCCAAATCAGCCCGGTTGGCAAGTCAGGGTGATTCCGAATAAATTTCCAGCCTTGCGGGTTGAAGGGGAACTCGATAATCAGGCGGAGGGACCCTATGACCGGATGAATGGAGTCGGTGCCCACGAGATTATTATTGAAACGCCCGATCACGAAATGTGTCTGGGGGATTTATCGGTCGAACAAATTGCTGAGGTACTCAAGGCTTATCGAGCCCGGATGCTTGATTTACGTAACGACAGTCGTTTTCGATACATCTTTATCTTCAAAAATCACGGGATCGAAGCGTCTGCCAAAATTCCCCATTCTCATTCGCAATTGATTGCTTTACCCCTGATTCCACCATTGGTGGCAGCGGAGTTAAACAGCTCGAGCGAGCATTTTCAAAGGAAGGAGCGGTGCCTGGTTTGTGATCTGATCAGACAGGAAAAAACCGCAAAGGGCAGGGTCGTTCGCGATGATGGAAATTATCTGGTTTACGCCCCCTATGCGGCCAGATTTCCGTTTGAGTTGATGATTGCGCCACAGGAACATAGTCACGATTTCACCCTCCAGACCGATCAGAAACTACTGCTGTTAGCTGAAACTTTACGCAATACACTGCAACGGATGCGCGCAGTACTCAACGATCCCCCTTATTCATTTATCCTGCATAATGCACCGCCGATGCATTTACGCTGGGGGCGTCCTGACTACTGGGCCTCGTTTCCTTCCAATTATCACTGGCATATTGAACTGGTGCCCAAGTTGATGCGGACAGCGGGTTTTGAATGGGGTTCCGGCTTCCATATCAATCCGACCCCTCCTGAAGAGGCCGCTGAGTTTTTACGCTGTGCCGATATCGGGAGTCATTGATCTCATAACTTTTCACGAAAAGCAGTCCAGATATGTCGATTGATTTCGCAAAAAAATATTATCCGCTGGGGGTACAATGCGGCCGTAAAGCCTGGGATGGGGTTGAGTTGAATCAGCAGTTCAAGAAAGATCCGCTGCCCGAACTCACCTATTTCAGACATCTGCTGGCAGATTATCTTCATCAGTTTTCAAAGACCGCATTGACTGCGGCTGAATTAGAGCTTCTGGCGACTTTAAATCTGGTTCTGCGGCGGGTCGCTGACGAGTTTCTCCGTCAACGTAACTGTCAAATCCTGAGAAATCGGATTGTGGTTGCTGGAAAAACAGTCGATTTTCCGGGCATGGAAGGGACTTTTCGTCAATTTGTAAAGTACTTTCCTGCGGTTCCCATTGAGTTGAAAACCACCGATTCGGCAGAGATGATTTCATCTCTGGAAGAAAATGGACAAGTCAAAGAGTTGTTGCTTGAGATCATTCTCCTTGCGACTCAAAGTCAAAATCGGGCTCTGAAATTGACACCGGACTTGTTCTTTGCCGAGGAACAGAAATTTGAGGAACTCACCGCTTATCGACAACAGTTAGAGCACATAGATCAGGTGCTGCCACAAGTTGATGATGGCTTCCCGCAGCAGCCACAATCGCTTTTGCGGCGTTTACTTCAACCGTTGCAGACCGCTGAAACCCTCTACGAGCAACTGCAGTTGTTGCGACAAACCTGGTCGGGGATCTTGCCGGAAGAGCTGCTCGATAGAATTTCCTCTGCATTTGAGCAATATGAGCGGGAAGGGGTTCAACCGGGATTTCCGGGAGAGGCCGAAACAACTCCACTTGATCCGGCACTAATTATCGATGAGGAATATGCCGACTTTACGGCTGATCTTGACTGGATGCCTCGGACGGTTCTGCTGGCTAAATCAACCTATGTCTGGTTGGAGCAACTGTCGCAAAAATATCGACGTCATATCGCTCGCCTTGATCAAATTCCAGATGATGAATTGGATCAACTGGCAGGGTATGGCTTTACCAGCCTTTGGCTGATTGGAATCTGGAAGCGATCCAAAGCTTCATTGAAAGTCAAAGAACAGAGCGGCCAGATTCAAGCTGCTGCATCTGCTTATGCTGTCGATGATTACCAGGTTGCAGCCACCCTTGGTGGTGATGCTGCCCTGGAAAATTTGCGCTCCCGCTGTCGACAGCGTGGTCTCGATCTCGCCTGCGATGTTGTTACAAACCACACCGGAATAGAATCGGCGCTGCTGCGTGAACATCCTGACTGGTTTGTCCAGCTTCCACACCCCCCTTATCCGGGGTACCGCTTCAGTGGTCCAGATCTGAGCGAAGCTCCCGATTACTCAATGCAGATTGAGGATGGCTATTTTGACCACAGCGAAGCGGCGGTTGTGTGTCGCTATCAACATCGACACAGTGGCGAGGTTCGTTTTATCTACCACGGCAATGATGGCACTCATCTGCCCTGGAACGACACGGCTCAATTGAACTATCTGCTGCCAGAAGTTCGTGAAGCGATGATCCGACTGATCATTGATGTCGCCAAACGCTTCCGGATCATCCGTTTCGATGCCGCAATGACGTTGGCAAAAAAACATTTTCAACGCCTCTGGTATCCATTGCCGGGTGGGGGGGCGGGGGTTCCGTCACGCACCGATTACGCTATGCGCCAGGAAGAATTTAATCGCCATTTCCCGCTGGAATTCTGGCGCGAACTGGTTGACCGGATTCAGGTAGAGGCGCCAGATACTTTGCTGGTTGCTGAGGCCTTCTGGTTGATGGAAGGGTATTTTGTTCGTACCCTGGGGATGCACCGGGTCTATAACAGTGCCTTTATGAACATGCTGAAAAAGGAAGAAAATGGCAAGTACCGACAAACGCTGAAAAATATTCTGGCCTTTGATCCGGCGATTCTCCAGCGGTTTGTCAACTTTATGAGCAATCCGGATGAGAAGCCAGCGATCGAACAGTTTGGTGACGGGGATAAGTATTTTTGTGTTGCGACGCTGCTGGCAACCATGCCCGGTCTGCCGATGTTCGGTCATGGCCAGGTTGAAGGGTTACATGAAAAGTACGGCATGGAATACCTGGCCCCGCGTTGGCAGGAGCAGCCTGACCGACAACTGATCGAGCGGCATGAAAGGCAGATTTTCCCCCTGTTGCAGCAGCGGGCTCTGTTCAGTGGTGCCGAGAATTTTCAACTTTACGACTTTATTTCTGCTTATGGGGTTGAGGAGGATATTTTTGTTTATAGCAACAGACTGGCAGAGCACAGCGTCCTGATTCTCTGTAATAACTCTCCAAAACGGATTGCCGGAAAGATTGGCGCCCCTGTCTTGATGGCCGATAAACCGGGAATAAATTATCACCAGGCTTGTAATATAGGGACATCTGGAAGTTTTATGTTGCTGACAGATCTCAGCAGCGGATTGCAATTTCTCCAGCCTTCAGCAGGGCTGGCCTCGGGGGGTGATTTTCAGCTCGAACCGTACTGCCACCGTGCCTTGACAGAGTTTCTCGAACTTGACGATGAGGATGGCCGCTGGCTGCAGCTTTGGCAACGTTATGGCGATCGTGGTCGTCGAGACTTTTTCCTCGATCATGCTGCAATACTGGTTGAGACCACCCTGGAACCGCTTCAGGACCTGTTGCGGATAGCCCGACCTGACCGTGCCAAGCGGAAGATTGCTCAGCTGTTAAAACAGATCCGTGCAGTCTATGCTGCTCCGGTGTTGGCAACGATGTCTCACGAGCGCTTTCTGGAAATATTGGTGCAGGTTGTTTATCCCGAAAATGATCTGGAAAAGTCGTCTTTTGTTGATTTGGCTCAGATGCTGGCACAAGAACCACCCGTCTCCCGGGAGAGGCTATTCAAGATCCTGGATCGTTTTTTTAATCATCGCCAATTGCGAAAGTTGCTGAAATGCAACTATTTCGAAATGACGGACTGGTTTGGACAGCGGGAATTCGAACAACTCTGTCTGGTGATTCTTCATTTCACCATTGTTTCGACACAAGAACCTTCTGATCCAGATTCTGGCGATCTCAAAAATGAGATCATAGCGTTACTCGGACAGCTGCAGAAACTGATTCGCCTTGCCGCAACTTCGGCTTGCCGGGTCGATGAATTCCTCCAACGTCTGGATCAGACTCCGGTCGCCGAAAAGATCATCCCGGTCAAAGGCAAGAAGGGGATGAAAATTCTTTTTGTCGCTTCTGAAGCCACCCCGTTTGCCAAGTCTGGCGGTCTGGCTGATGTTGCTGGTTCATTGCCGCGAGCGCTGCGCCAGTCAGGGCATGATGTGCGGGTGATCCTCCCTTGTTATCGAATGGCCGAGCAGGGTGAGACGAAACTTTCCAAAGGGGGACACAGCATTGAGATAACGTTGCCCGAAACGACTTACCGTGCCAGCTTGAAACAGGCTGTTTACGACGGTGTTCCCTACTGGTTCATCGATACTCCCGAGTTTTTTGATCGTGATGAACTCTACGGAACCGCCGCAGGTGATTACCCCGACAATGGTCTTCGGTTTGGTTTTTTCGCCAGGGCGGTTTTGGAAATGGCCAAATGTCTCGATTTTAAACCCGACCTGATCCATCTTAATGACTGGCAGACCAGCCTGGTTCCTCCCTTGTTGAAGAGCTGCTACGCAAATCAGGACTTTTTTGCGACAACAAAATCTTTATTGACCATCCATAATCTTGGTTATCAGGGGATGTTTTCTCCAGATTTACTCAAGACCCTCGATCTTCCACTGGAGTTGGGTTATCCCGATGCATTGGAATATTTTGGCCGCTTGTCGATCCTGAAGGGTGGAATCAATTATGCTGATTTGATCACGACCGTTTCACCGACTTATTGTCATGAAATCCAGATGCCTGAACGCGGACAGGGGTTTGACGGACTGCTCCGTTCCCGCAGAAACATTCTCTCCGGGATCATCAACGGTCTGGACCAACGGGTCTGGAATCCGGAAACAGATCGGCATCTGACAACAAATTATTCTGCCACTGAGTTGCGGGGGAAGGGGGCGTGCAAAAAAGCTTTGCAAACAGAGTTGGGACTTGAACAGGCACCGGCAACACCAATGGTTGTTGTGGTCAGTCGACTTGACTCTCAAAAAGGGATCGACCTGCTTGAGAGAATCTGGTCACAACTTCTGGAGCGGGATATCCAGTTTGTTCTGCTTGGTTCCGGTCATCAACAGGCGATGCAATTCTGGCAGGAGCAGCAGGGAAGGTCCCCGGAACAGGTGTCGATCCATCTCACCTTCGATGAATCCCTCTCGCATCGGCTTTATTCGGCCGCCGATATGTTGCTGGTGCCCAGTCTTTACGAACCTTGTGGGTTGACGCAGATGATTGCATTAACCTACGGCGCCTTGCCGGTGGTGCGTCGAACTGGTGGTTTGGCCGATACCGTTGCCGATGTCAACGAAAAGCCTGAGTCTGGATATGGTTTTGTTTTTGATCGATCCGATCCGCAGGAATTGTTACAGACGATTGATCGTGCTTTAGATCTCTACACACAGCGACGCCGCTGGCTGAACATCGTCAAGCGGGGAATGGCTCAGGATTTCAGCTGGGGAAATTCTGCTGATCAATATCAAAAACTGTATATGAAAGTTTGCCAGCCCTGTCCACAGGAGGACTTGGATGAAAGCCATGTTGCTGGATCGACTATACGATCTGAACGTTGAAAATGAAAACGAACCTTTGCGGTTGGTGGATTACCCGGTCCCGGAACCCGGTTTGGGGGAAGTGCGAATTCGGGTGACGGTCTGTGGTGTCTGCCATACGGAGCTGGATGAGATTGAAGGGCGCACTCCGCCACCGCGGTTCCCGATGATTCTCGGACATCAGGCTGTCGGTCTGATTGACCGGGTTGGGGACAACGTAAGTGAAAAAAAACTGGGTGAGCGAGTCGGTGTTGCCTGGATTTACTCGGCCTGCGGCAAGTGCCGCTGGTGCCGGCAAGGTCTGGAAAATCTCTGTCCCGAATTCAGGGCGACCGGTCGTGATGCCGATGGTGGTTATGCCGAATATATGGTTGTCCCGGCCGATTTTGCCCATCCCCTTCCTGCCACCTTTAGTGACGCAGAAGTGGCGCCACTGCTCTGTGCCGGGGCGATCGGTTATCGTTCTTTAAGCCTGGCGCAACTTGATTCTGGTGGTGCCCTCGGTTTGACTGGTTTTGGTGCTTCGGCACACCTGGTGCTGAAGCTGGTACGACATCAATATCCCGATCTTCCGGTTTATGTCTTTGCTCGCAGTGAAAAAGAGCAGCATTTTGCTATCGAGCTTGGTGCCACGTGGGCGGGTGGTACGGAGGACAATGCTCCGGAACTGATGGAGGCGATTATCGATACCACCCCGGCCTGGCTTCCGGTTGTTTCCGCCATGCGGCAGTTGGAACCTGGTGGACGGTTGGTCATCAATGCCATCGGCAAGGAGGATAATGACCGCGAGCTGCTTGCGGGAATCGATTATCCACGTGACCTCTGGATGGAAAAACAGATCAAAAGTGTTGCCAATGTCACCCGTAATGACGTTACCGAATTTCTCAGGCTGGCGGCAGAAATTCCCCTGCATCCCATCTATGAAGAATTCCCCCTGGTGGAAGCCAATCGAGCTTTACTCGAATTGAAAAACCGTAAAATTCGCGGAGCCAAGGTTCTGAGAATCAGCTGACTGAATGGTTTGGGATATATTGTGCCGCCCCTGAAAGACTGAGAGAGTTTAATTGCCAAGAAGATGCTTGTAAATCTGCAACGAACAATGTCCGGGGGCAAATATTTACCATTTTATCCATAAAACAACCCGTGGTTGCGAGCAACATGATCGTTGCTATACTTAACTCACAGAGCAGTTTCATAGATGTCATCTTGAATCCCGGAATTTTTCCGGATTGAAGCCTCCGGAACATCCCGGTCGAATATGGAGGATTCTGGAATGGATTGGCAACCGATTAAAAAAACTTTCCCCCCCTGGCATCCTCAACCAAACTTGATCGATTACCAACAGAGCCGTGTCGACTTTTCCTGGGATGCGGTACGCAATGAGCTTGATGGTCTTCCCGATGGAAGAGGGTTGAATATTGCCTATGAAGCTGTTGACCGGCATGCAGAAGGTGGTGGTGCTGACCGTGTTGCGTTGCGCTGGCTGGGCAAGGGTGGCGAGGTCAAAGATTTTACCTATGCCGACCTTAAAGCTCAAAGCAACCGTTTCGCTAATGTTCTGCGCTCCCTTGAGGTGGGTAAGGGGGAGCGGGTTTTCAGCTTGTCTGGCAGAATTCCGGAACTCTATTTTGCAGTGCTGGGGACCCTGAAAAATACCAGTGTTTTCTGCCCGCTGTTTTCAGCCTTTGGACCGGAACCGATTAGCCAACGACTTGAACGGGGTGATGCCAGAGTTCTGGTCACCACCGAACGCCTCTATCGTAAGAAAATTGCGGCGCTACGTCCTGCATTGCCAAAACTTCAATACATTCTCCTGGCCGACAGTGATCAGGATCAGGATGAAACGGTTTTGTCCCTGCCCCGCCTGCTCGATATCGCGTCCCCCGATTTTATTATCCCGCCAACCGACCCTGAAGATATGGCATTGCTCCATTTCACCAGCGGCACAACCGGTAAGCCAAAAGGGGCTGTTCATGTCCACAATGCGGTGCTGACCCACTATCTGACCGGAAAATATGTTCTTGATTTTCAACCGGGGGATATCTTCTGGTGTACGGCCGATTGTGGTTGGGTGACCGGAACGTCTTACGGAATTATTGCCCCCCTGGCTCATGGGGTGACCAATCTTGTCGACGCAGCCGATTTTGAAGCTGAACGCTGGTGTCGAACCCTTGCAGGGCAGCAGGTCAACGTCTGGTATACCGCACCGACGGCAATCCGGATGCTGATGCGCAGCGGTCTGAAACCAAAGGACAAATATGATTTGAGCCGATTACGACTGGTTCACAGTGTCGGTGAACCGCTTAACCCTGAAGCTGTGATCTGGGGAGAAGAGGCCCTTGGTCTACCAATTCATGATAACTGGTGGCAGACCGAAACCGGTGGCATCATGATCGCGAACTATGCATCCATGGATATTCGTCCCGGATCAATGGGACGACCTTTGCCGGGTATCGAGGCGGCTATTGTTCACCGCGTCGGCAAGGGTGAAGTTGAACTTGAGACTCATCCTGATTGCGAAGGCGAACTGGCACTGAAGTCCGGGTGGCCATCGATGTTTCGCGGGTATTTGCACGACGATGAGCGTTATCGCAACTGTTTTGCTGGTGACTGGTATATCAGCGGGGATTTAGCTCAAAAGGATGCCGATGGTTATTTCTGGTTTGTCGGCCGAGCTGACGACATCATCAAAACATCGGGGCATATGGTTGGTCCTTTTGAAGTGGAAAGTGCTCTGATGGAACATCCGGCGGTTGCTGAGGTCGGGGTGATTGGTAAACCGGAAGCGATGATTGGTGAATTGGTCAAAGCGTTTGTCTCCCTGCAGTCTGGATCTGAAGCAAATGAGAATTTAAAACTGGAACTGCTGGGGTTTGCACGGAAAAAACTTGGCTCTGCGGTGGCTCCCAAAGAGATCGAATTTACCGATATTCTGCCAAAAACCCGGAGTGGCAAGATTATGCGACGACTGCTCAAAGCCCGGGAATTGGGATTGCCCGAAGGGGACACCTCGACACTGGAGGATTGATGGCAGGAAAATCCCCCTCAATCCCCCTTTGCTAAAGGGGGAAAATAGAGTTCTCCCCTTTGATAAAGGGGAGTGAGAGGGGATTTGTTCGGAGAAAACTCGGGACTGTCCCCAGATCCATCGGGGGCTGTCCCAAGAGTTTACGGACAATGAAACTGTGGTGGTTAGTATCGCAAAATCCTGGGGCAGCCTCCGTGCGGGGACAGTCCCGGCTTTACTCGAAGGAGATACCTCTACGCTGGAGGAAAACTGATGACGACAATGACTTCCAAACCAGGACAAGCTTTGGTGAATCGTGAACAGAGTCTCCATTTCCTGCGGCAGATGCTGAGGATTCGACGTTTCGAAGAAAAATCTGCCGAGCTTTACAGCGCGATGAAAATCCGTGGCTTTCTCCATCTTTATATTGGCGAAGAGGCGGTCGCGGTTGGTGTGACCGAGGCTCTTGGTTCCGATGATGCGGTGGTTGCCACCTATCGTGAACATGGACATGCCATGAGCCGGGGGATGAGCATGGCGGCGATCATGGCCGAAATGTATGGCAAGATTGATGGTTGTTGCCGGGGACGGGGTGGCTCCATGCATTTGTTTGATGTGGAGCATCGCCTTTATGGTGGCAATGCCATCGTCGCCGGCGGATTGCCGGTTGCTGTCGGCCTGGCTCTGGCTGACCAGATGCAAAATAAAAAGTCTGTCACTTGCTGCTGCTTTGGTGAAGGGGCGATGGCCGAGGGGGAGTTTCACGAGGCAATGAATCTGGCTGCGCTCTGGCAACTTCCGGTTTTATTTGTCTGTGAAAACAATTTTTACGCTATGGGGACTGCACTGCAACTTTCTGAATCTGTCGTCGATCTGACGAGTAAGGCAGCAGCTTATGCTGTGCCGACGGCAACGGTTGACGGTATGGACGTGATTGCCGTTGCCGAGGCGGCTGAAAAAGCGAGCGACACGGTGAGAGAAACCGGTGGCCCTTTTTTCCTGGAATGTCGCACTTATCGGTTCCGACCCCATTCGATGTTTGATCCGGGACTCTATCGTTCCAGACAGGAAGTGGAGGGATGGAAGCAGCGCTGTCCGATTATTTCCCTGATTCGCCGACTCAAAGACAAGGGGTGGATCGATGATCCCGGACTGGAAAGATTGGAAGGAGAGATTGCGACAGAGATTGACAGTGCCGTTGACTTTGCTGAACAGAGTGAGTGGGAGTCGGTCGAAGATCTCACCCGGTTTGTCTATTCCGATGCGGGGGCTAATTGATGGAACAACAACTGCGCAAAATGAACTATCGGGATGCACTGAATGAAGGTTTACGCGAGGCGTTGCAGAAAGATGAGCGGGTTTTCCTGATGGGCGAAGATGTTGGCCGTTATGGGGGCTGTTTTGCGGTGAGTAAAGGGTTGCTGGACGAATTCGGTCCGGAACGGATCCGCGATACGCCATTGTCAGAATCGGCTTTTACCGGAGCAGGGATCGGTGCTGCTCTCGGGGGGATGCGCCCGATTGTTGAGATCATGACGGTTAATTTCAGTTTGCTGGCTCTTGATCAGATCATGAATAATGCCGCAACCTACCTCCATATGTCGGGTGGATTGTTCAATGTGCCACTGGTGATCCGCATGGCGACGGGTGGTGGTAAACAACTGGCGGCTCAACACTCTCACAGCCTGGAAGGCTGGTATGCTCACATTCCCGGGATCAAAGTGCTTTGTCCGGCGACTCTGGAAGATGCCCGCGGTATGCTCTGGAGTGCCCTGCTTGATCCCGATCCGGTATTGATTTTTGAGCCAGCAGTTCTCTATCCGATGGAAGGAGAGCTGTCTGCCGATGCTGGTCCGGTAGCAATAGACCAGGCGAAACTGCTCAGAGAAGGAAAGGATTTAACTCTGATCAGCTACGGCAGCTGTTTGCATAAGTGCCTCGAAGCCGCATCAATCCTGGCGGAAGAGGGGATTGAAACCGATGTGATCGATCTGCGGACGTTACGGCCTCTTGATGATGAGAGCTTCCTTGCGTCAGTCGCAAAAACCCACCGGGCGCTGATCGTCGATGAAGGGTGGCGCAGCGGCAGTCTGGCTGCTGAAGTCAGTGCGAGGATTATGGAACAGGCTTTTTATCAACTGGATGCTCCCGTTGAACGGATTTGCACTGCCGAAGTACCAATGCCCTACGCCAAACATATGGAGGAGGCTGCTTTGCCGCAGGTGTCATCAATTGTCGCAACTGCACGGAGAATGATCGATGGCTGATTTTACGATGCCCAGTCTGGGCGCCGATATGGCCGAAGGAATTCTGGTCGGCTGGCGGGTAGAAGTGGGTGACCGGGTTAAACATGGTGATATCATTGCCGAGGTGGAAACTGCGAAGGGGATATTCGAAGTGGAAGCCTTCAGTGATGGCGTCGTTGCACAGATCTTGTTTCAAGCGGGTCCAGAAGCGATTCCGGTTGGCACTGTTCTGGCGACAATTGTTGAGGATGGAGCGGACAGTATCTCTCCTCCTGTAGCGGCTGAACGGATGCGAATTTCTCCTGCAGCTCGTCGACTGGCCGTTGAGAATCGTATCGATCTTGATCAAGTAAAAGGAACTGGTTCTGGCGGGGCGATTTGTTTAGCCGATATCGAAGGGTTGATTGGTGCTACAACGGCAAAGGTGCCTGCTCAAAAACCGGTTGAGACAAAAACTTCTAGCGATTTTAAAAGTGGAATGCGTCAGGCCATTGCTGCGGCCATGAGCCTCTCCAATCGAGAAATTCCCCACTATTATCTGGCAACTGATATCGATATGAGTCGTTCTCTGAGGTGGCTGGAAGAGGAAAATCGACAACGTTCGATCCGGGATCGGCTGTTGCCGGTGATATTACCGCTGAAAGCTGTGGCATTGGCTTTAAAAAAAATTCCCGAATTGAACGCCCATTGGGTTGACGATCAGTTGCAATTGAAAAACGAGATTCATATTGGTTTTGCTATTGCGTTACGTGGCGGTGGGTTGATCACTCCCGCCTTGCACAATGTCGATCTTTTAAGTCTCGATGAATTGATGGCGGCGATGAGTGACCTGATCAAGCGAACTCGATCCGGAAAGCTGCGTGGTTCGGAAATGACTGATGCTGGAATCACAGTGACGGGTCTTGGTGACCTTGGTGTGCGGACCGTTTTCGGGGTTATCTATCCTCCTCAGGTGGCGTTGGTTGGACTTGGCAAAATCGATGAACAGCCCTGGGCTGAACAAGGTGGTTTGAGTGTCCGACCGGTTTTAACCGCGACACTGGCTGGCGACCATCGCGCAGGTGATGGCCACCAGGGTGCCCAGTTTCTTGACACCCTTAAGCGGATTTTGCAGGAGCCTGAAGCCTTATGAGTGAGACAGATATCAAAGCTGCTATTATCACCGGATTGTCCCAAATTGCCCCCGAGGCCGATTTTGATGAGCTTTCACCAACTGAGAACATCCGTGAAGAGTTGGATATTGATTCTTTCGATTTTTTGAATTTTCTGATTGGACTCAATGATAGGCTGGGGATTGATATTCCCGAAAGTGATTATGAAAAGCTGATCAGTTTGAATGATCTGGTTGGTTATCTTCAGGAGCGGATTGCTTGAACTTGAGTCACTTTATCGCCACCAGGACGCCAATAACATCAAGAAAGTCAAAACCAAATGTAACGGGCGACTCGCAGCCCGTTTCCCTCAGTGACGGTGACAGTCCGTCCCTGTGTAACCGTGAGAGACATAGGAGGCCAACATCAGGATTATCACTCCGGGTAGCACCTCCCCGTCGCACCCATCGAACGGGGTTGCCGGAGGTAAGTAACTCGCTACGTCGTGAGGCGGGCGGGAGAAG
>LLYT01000014.1 GCA_002049545.1 Deltaproteobacteria bacterium tcs-42
CCGGATGCGGGAAAACCGCATGTCCGGTGGCAACGGAGGGCTTGGTCTTGGTGACAGGGCCATTCTATTCTCTGATTATTCACCACCACTACTGATAGGGGCTTGTGGTACCCATGGAAAGGGCGTCTGTCGCCACGGACGGCGAGAGTCGAACGGCCATGGACGGCGCAAAGTGGCCTTTGGAATGGGTGCCTCAAGGCATTGCTGAACAGTTACAAATAAATAAGATTAACATGTCTCTTGGTGAAGGGAAACTAATAACCAGTTTGACGAGGTTTTTTTCAGCTTTCAGGTGTTTTGTTGAGGTTGTTATAGTGTTTTGTACGATTCCGGCGATTATTTTGCCTGGTTTTTTGCCCTGAAGGCTGTTGGGCTTTGCACATCATCGTAGAATCCTGTAAAGTACGACAGTTTTCGAGTCACGTAACATATGATGAATAAGGAATTGTTGCTTTGGCACTTATATATGTTGATGAATTGGTTGGAGGGATGGTTCTGGCAGAAGACCTGTTGACTCCTTCGGGAAGATTTATCCTGGCAGCGGGTGCTGTTTTGCAGGACGATCAACTCGAAATATTTAAATCCTGGGGAGTTATTGAAGCAGATATCGAGGAATCAAGTTTGGGGGAGGAGTATAATCAAAATCAGGCATTGAAAGCCGAGTTTGTCGAACGGGCAAAAGATTATGTGTCTTCCCGAATGACGTTGAATGATCTTGATTCGGAACCGATGGCCTCGCTGTATCGTCATATTGTGCAGCGTTTTGCCCTGCGTATGCAGCAAGGTTGGCAGCCGATGACAATTTCCGAAGTTGCCATACCAGAGACCCGGGCTGGTGGGTCTCGACCGTTAAGTGTTCCGCAGTTGATCAAGGGAGAGGTGGATGTTGCATCGTTGCCCACGGTTTATACCCGTATTGTTGAGCTCTTGAATCATCCCAGTACTTCATCCCATCAGGTCGCTAAAGTTATCAGTAAAGATGCAAATTTGACAGTGCGCCTGTTGCGGCTTGTCAACAGTCCCTTCTACGGGTTTTCCGGGAAAATAGATTCTGTGTCGCGGGCAGTTTCTTTGTTGGGAATGAATGAACTGTTAAGTTTGACACTGGGAATTACCGTTATAAAGCAATTCCAGAATATTTCTGTTGATTTGTTGAGTATGGATTCATTTTGGCGACACTCTATTCGCTGCGCGTTGTTTTCCAAGATTCTTGCCGGTCACCTGGGTGAAAAAGATACCGAAAAATTTTTCGTTGGCGGGTTGCTGCACGATGTTGGACGTTTGGTGATGCTTGACCGAATGGCCCCCCAGTATTCTGCAGCAATTATAAAAGCTCGACAGGATCAACTGCCGATGTACCGAGCTGAACAGGATTGTTTAAAAACAGACCACAGTATTGTGGGGAAGTTGTTGGCTGAAAAATGGCGATTATCACCGGCATTAATACGGATGATCGGCAGTCACCATTCTCCGCGACTCGCACAATATTCGACCGAGGCTTGTGTCGTCCATATTGCAGATATTCTCGCGCATGCTTGCGGAGATGAAATGATGCTGGTGAATGAGGTTCCAGTATTGCAAACAAAGGCCTGGGAAGAGTTGGGTCTTTCAGAAGTACTTATCGCACCAACTATCCAGCAAGTGGATGCAGAATTCAAAGATGTTGTTCAGGTTTTTATTTCTGACTCATAATTTGTGAGTCAGGAGAGCTCAGATGGTTTTTTGTTGCGGTGATTTTAGATGGAATTCCACAATGCTGTATTTAAGACGGCTGAAGTTGCCGTGGTGGATCACTTCCGGGAAAAAGTTGGCGTCACAACCCGGTTTAGAAGCACGATAATTTATATTCCCATGGCGGGCGGTAGCTCGGTGCCATCGTGAAAACGTCTGTTGATACCTTGGTACTCACCTGTTTGGTATGAACGAATCGGGTCTTCGGTCACATTGACCCAGTGATCACTTCGGCGGAATTCTTGAACCTCGCCAATGTGGAGCAGGATATCCAGAAATTTTTGCTCAACCAGGTCTTCCTTGCCGTTTTTATAAACAACCTGAATCATCAAGCCTCTCCTCCCGTTACTTTCCCAATTAATGCAAAAAGAAGGTCGTTTGGAATCCACTTAAAAATGGACGGCTAGTTTAACAGGTTCTGGTCCTGAATGGAATAGGGGTGGAGGCCCCTTTCTGATGGGGATTTTCTGTTGTGATTTTAGCTGCTTGGGGAGAAATGGCAGGGTTGATCAAGTTTCGGCTGCCACAGCACAAGCAAATTTGTTCCTGTGATAGCAGGCGATGATTCGAAGGGAAACCTGCGCTGGAACTCGCTGCTGTTATGCTTTGTTCCAGGCCAGGTCAATGGCAAACGCTTTTGTTTCAGTCCGCTGTGCTTCTCGAAGTGCCTGCTCGCTGAATTCAACGTAGGCCCAGTGGCTTGGGTTTTCTTCAATCAGTTTAACCATTTTTGCATTAAGATCATGACCGGCTTTAAACGCCTTGATGTGCCCAAGCAGTGGTGCTCCAAGAAGGCTGAAATCGCCGAAGGAATCGAGAATTTTATGGCGGACAAATTCGTTCTGGAAACGTAACCCTTCAGGATTCATGACCCCATTGTCGTCGATGACAACGGCGTTCTCAAGGGAGCCCCCACGTGCCAGGCCATTGGCCTTCAGGTGTTCAACCTCGTGGAGAAAACCAAAGGTTCTCGCTGCAGCAATCTCTTTGCAAAACGTTTCGGTGGTAAATTTCATACTGTGTTGCTGAACCGAAATAGATGGATGATCAAAAGCAATATCAAATGAAATTCTGAAAAATCGGGACGGGATGATGCTGATTCGCTTCTCGCCCTCAATAATTTCGAGTGGCTTACGGATGGCAATGAATTTGCGACTGCGATTGAGCGTTTTAACGTCAGCCTGCTGAATTTCGCGGATGAATGGTGCAGCGCTGCCATCAAGGACAGGTACTTCAGGGCCGTCAATGTCGACGTGGAGATTGTCGATACCGAAAGCCGCCAGAGCCGCCATGAAATGTTCTATTGTTGAAACAGTCATCCCTTGCTGGCCAATAACTGTTGCCATGCGTGTGTCTACAACATTCTCGGAACAAGCTTTGATATCGACGGTTTGTTCTCCATCGGTGCGATGGAAAATAATCCCGGTATTTGCAGTCGCTGGACGCATTCTTAAGGTAATGCGTGCGCCGCTATGGAGCCCGATGCCAGAGATTGTTGTCGGCTTTTTGATGGTGCGCTGCAGTATCATTTTTATTTTTGTCCAATCTTGGTGGTATGTAATTTTGTCTGTAACTGTTCAGCAATGCCTTGAGGCACCCATTCCAAGGGCCACTTTGCGCCGTCCGTGGCGACAGACGCCCTTTCCATGGGTACCATAAGCCCCTATCAGTAGTGGTGGTTGAATAGTTACTTTCGTCTGAGCTTAATGCAAAACTCTTGCCAAGTTTTATTGTCGTTTAACTGTCCGTAATTATAGATTATTTGTTTTTAGTGAAAATAAGTGGTCGTAGCAGATGTTGCAGGATTCAGCAAATTTTGTTTGATTCTGTGTCGGAGTTAACACAGGGTCCTTACATACGACCTGAGCGCAAAATTGCGATTGCAAGTCCAAAACCAAGAAATCCTGCGACGGAATAGCCTAATAAACCCAGTATGGGGAAACCAAAAAGTATTGGCCCTTTATCGGTCTGCATGATCAGGGAGGATCCAACAATTAATGCCGCAATGACCACGCTGAATGAAATGCGATTGGTTGATTTATCAAGATCGTTAATCATACGTTCAAAGCCGCGGTGTTCAACATCGATTTTAAATTTGTTTCGATTGATGCGGTTGATAAGCTCTTTAATATCTTTTGGTAGACTCTTTCCCAGTGCCTGGTACGATTGCAGGATTTGTTTTGTATCTTTGGCAATACTCGTTGGTGAGTAGCGATCTTTGATGATCTGCTCGGCAAAAGGCTTGAGTTGAGCAACCATGTTGAAGTCCGGGTCGAGCTGTTTGCCGATCCCTTCCATGACAAATAAGGCACGAGATAATAACATCAAGTTGGATGGGAACTTGATCTGATATTCGGTCAGGATCTCAATAAAATCAATCAGCAGCTTTCCAACCCTTAGATCCTGTAGCATGATGTCATAATAATCATCAATGAATTCGGTCAGATCACGTCGTAGATTCTTGATGTTTGAATCATCGTGCAATTCTCCAGAGTAAAGGAGCTGCGAGATAAGATGATCGACATCCCGCTGCAGAACGCACAGGAGCAGTTCTGTCAGATGGAGTTTCAGATCGTCATCCAGGCGTCCGACCATGCCAAAATCAAAGATACAAAGGGTGTTGCCCGGCAGTACATGGATGTTTCCCGGATGGGGGTCGGCATGAAACAGGCCATGGATAAAAACCTGTTTCAGGAAGTTGTCTGCTCCGTTCCGGGCAATAATTTGCGGATCGAGACCCGCCTCTTTTAATTTGTCCTGATTAGAGATTTTTATTCCTGAAACGTATTCCAGGGTGAGTATCGAGTGACCGGTATAGTCCCAGAATACCTTGGGGATATGAATTGTTTCATCATCAGCAAAATTAGCCGCAAAGCGATCTGTGGTTCGTCCCTCTCGAGAAAAATCGAGCTCTCGATGGATGGATCGGCGAAACTCTCTGGCCAGTCCAACCGGATCGTATAGCTCGCCACCAGGCAGGTGTTTTTCGATCAGGTAAGCCAGGCCCGTCATGATATCCAGATCGGTTGCAACAATGGATTCAATGTCGGGTCTGCGAACCTTGCAAACGACCTGTTCCCCGTTGAGCAGCGTGGCACGATGGACCTGGGCAATGCTGGCTGTAGCTAAAGGCGTTTGCTCAAATTCTTTGAATAGTTCTTCTGTCGGGTAGCCGAGCTCACGATGGATCTGTCCTTTAATTTCATCGGTTGGGACAGCGGGAATATGATCCTGAAGTTGCTGTAGCTCTTCCAGAATCTCAGCGGGAACAATATCCGGCCGGGTCGAGAGGATTTGACCTAATTTGATAAAGGTTGGCCCCAGTTCTTCCAGGGCTAACCTGAATCTGGTCGCCTGGGTGAGGCGCTCCAGTTCGCGGGAAGCGGTTCCCAGAGAGACAATGCGCTTTCCCATTTCGAAGTAATAATCGATATTGAGCTGCTCGACAATATGGCCAAACCCGTACTTGATCAGGGTGCCAAGGACTTGTCGATAGCGTTTGATGGAGCGAATATTGCGATTAATCCGTTTAAATGGCAAGCTGCAATCCCACGTCAGTTTTTATTTTTCTTGTGCCTTCAGTTGTTTCTCAAGCTGTTCCACTTTGCGCTGCAACTTTTTAAATTCTTCAGCGGTAACAACTCCGACGCGATCACAGGCTTTTTTGACTTCATCCTGAGCCATTTCTTCCAGTTTTTCCTGATTTTCTTTGGCGGCATCCCGAAGCTTTTCGAGCAGGTTCTTGCCTTCTTCTTCGGTCAGGTTCATCCGTTTTTTGAGATCATCGATCAGCTCTTCCCCTTTTTTCTGGGTCAATGACATCGCACCAATTCCAGTCAGCAAGGTTTTCTCAACAATTTCCAGCATCACAGCCTCCTGTTAGCAAAAATACTGAGGTTTATAAACTTATGGAAATTATAACAGTTTATGAAAACACTTCAAATGGGTCAAATGGTTTGATATCACGATGCGTTTAATCTTGATGGCGTTGCAAAAAAATCCGCCCTATGGCGTTACGCTGGTTTTTCAGGATGAAATTTTACTTAGCCAGCCGATGAGTTTTTGCGCAAGCATCAATCTTGAAACCATGATGGAGCGGGAAGGTTGAGCTTGTCCCAGGTTTTCTTGACCATTTTGCGTGCTGATTTTGAGTTTTGAAGCTGACTATAGCAGAGATCGTTCAGGTGCCTATACAGAATATTCAGGTCTTTCCGGTAATGTTTCAATAATTCTTCGAGTTGATGTCGGTTTTTCGGGAGATCAATCTCCGTTTTTCCCGATGCTGAGCAGAAGAGCAATGTCTGCTTTAGCTCTTCGCCGTAACCGGTGATAATTTGACCCGTCGCATCTTCCAGCTCGAACTCTCCAAGAAGAGTATTTTTTATGACCAATGGCGGGGTGATGGTGTAGTGGCACATCTCCGGTTGGTCGAGGAAATAGAGGTATTGTTCGGGGAAATTGGGGGTTCCGTCAGACGATAATTGTTGGGCGATCGTATCCTTGAGTTTTCTTGCTGAAGGAGCCTCAGGTGTGGCCGTTTTCGGGTTTTTGATGACCTCTGGCCGTTCAATGTTTTGAATCGCTGGGCAGGTGAGCAGATCTGCCAGAAACTGATCAATTGACGGCGATTGATGATCGGCTGAATTCCTTTGTCCAAAGCTTGTGAGTTCATTGAGAAGGAGCGGCTCAGGGTATGGGATGTGGCCTTCAATCGTCTCCTTTGCCGCACCATCCCGTAAAGCATCCGGGTCTGTTTCGCTTACCAGAATAATTTGCAGCCACTTGTAGAGTTGGCTTTGCGCATAAACCTTCCACCCGGGGATGTGATTACTGGTGAGTCTGTCAAGATCGGGCCAGACCAGTTCATTTCCCAGCAGCTTGTAGAGATCTTTCGGTAAAGTGAGAGCGAGCAATAATTGATTTCTGAGGCGTTTTGGATCTGGACTTGGGGTGATTTCCCGCACTTCATCGATACGTTGCAGCGGAAAGGGTTCATCTGATGGTTTGTTGCTGGAAATAGAGAGGTGGATATTCCCATTGTTCAACAATTTTATCTGTTGAAAACTGAAAAAGTCACACAATAAAGACCACGCTAGGATGTTTTCAGGTTCTTGTAACAGGTTGATCGGTAATTCTAGAGAAAGCTTCTGCCCGGGATGGCAGAGACCGAGGAGATGGATCAATTCCCAGAGCCAGAACGGCTGGCCGGTTTTAACTTTTAAATGGCGATTTGGCCAGGACACTCGTAGTCTGGCGGTGTATTCTCGGCGTTTGGAGCTGACTATTCTGTTTTGGTTTGAAAGCCGGGCGACAACCGGCTGTTGCGAAAGGCTGTCTCGATCCAGTTGAAATATGTTGCCAAAAAGTAATTCACATGAGGGGAGAGATGCCATCTCAGTTAATAGTGCCGTAGCTGCGAGGAAAGATACTGAGTCCGAGAGCACAGTTCTGGTTGTGCCGTCAAGCGGTGGCGATGCCGGATAGAGATGGACAGCAGCCGGTTTTTTTCTATCGATTGCGCCCTGGTACCAGGAATTGGTCAGGCAATAAATGCTCGCTGTAGCTCGTTCAGCCGGCTCGTTCCAGGAAAGTTGCCGCAAGCGTAGCAGTAAATGGTGAAAGCAGACAGCTGTTTCAAGTGGTAACGGGGGCGGTGTGATGGTTGTGTTACGCGATAACGGGTGTTGTATAAAATCGGGCAGTGTGGCGAGCGAAAGCTCGATGGCACGGTCCATTTTTTCGGGCAGAATTGCGTCTGGAAATTTATTAAACCAGAGCAAGGCGAGAACTTGCAATAGTAACAGTCGGTTCGCTTCATTTGCACAGGTATCTGCATCTTCGCTGGAGTGCTGACCGGTTTGAGAGCGTTGGCTGCGATAGGCTTCAGCTAGTGGTGGCAGGGCTTGTTGCAGAGTCGCTTGAAATAAATTATTAAAGTAGTAGGGGGAAAGTTCTGCCGCAGGGATGGCACCGAGGACTGCTATCAGTTTGAGTGCTTCCAAAATATCAACAAGTAAAAACCGGAAAGTTTCGGGATGGTTTGGCTTGGATAAGGGGAACGATTGCTGTTCTTTGACCTTACTGTTTTCGATCTGCCAAACTCTGGCCTGGTCTGGTTCCCAGGTTACGAAATTACGCAGCCCCAAGGCCGATGCACAGTTCCGACCCCGCTCGAGTTCCATTTCCAGATTGTCTTCCGGCAGTAACAGTACCCCTCCGGCCATCAAGCTCTGCCGGTTGATCCAGAAAACCAGAGGTGGCTTTATCACTCCCTGTTCTGTGTCTATCTCTGGCCGGGTATCAACCCGTCGAAACGGGGTGCGGCCGTGTTCGATGATCTCTTCGGTCCAGATGGCCAGTTGTTGGGTGAATTGTTGCAGATGTTGATTCATCAGGGTTATCTCTTTATGAACCGAAAAGAGGTCCGTTGCCATCTGTCTGTGCTGGAGTCCGGTGAAAATGGCGAAAGCAGCTTTCTGTGACAACACGGCCACGCGGAGTTCGATTGAGAAACCCCTGCTGAATCAGGTAGGGTTCTATAACCTCCTCGATCGTGTCCCGTTCTTCACCTATGGCTGCTGCCAGAGTATCCAGGCCAACGGGGCCCCCCGAAAATTTATCGATGATGGTCAGCAGCAAGAGGCAATCCATGTAGTCAAAACCTTGATTGTCAACTTCCAGCCGTTGCAAGGAATGGTCTGCGAGTTCGCGGGTGATTTTACCGTCACCTTCAATTTCGGCAAAATCACGGACCCGACGGAGTAACCGGTTGACGATGCGCGGGGTTCCCCGACTGCGGCGGGCAATCTCTTCGGCGCCATCATTGTCGATCTCGATTTCAAGGATATTTGCACTGCGCCTGACGATCGTTGTCAATTCGTCTTTGGAATAAAATTCAAGTCGGCTGATTACACCAAAACGATCCCGTAATGGCGATGAAAGCAGTCCGGCGCGGGTTGTGGCTCCAACCAGGGTAAAGCGGGGGATATCCAGCTTGATGGTGCGAGCCGAAGGGCCCTGGCCGATCATGATATCGAGCTGGTAATCTTCCATTGCTGGATAGAGAATTTCTTCAACGACCGGAGATAAACGATGGATTTCATCGATAAACAGAACGTCTCCCTCTTCAAGATTAGTCAAAACGGCCGCCAGATCCCCGGTTTTTTCAATGACCGGGCCGGAGGTGGTCTTGATGCTGACTCCCATTTCCTGAGCAATAATATTGGCAAGTGTAGTTTTTCCCAATCCGGGAGGGCCGAAAAAGAGAACATGATCGAGCGCCTCCTGACGATTGCGGGCGGCATCAATAAAGACCTTCAAATTTCGCTTTGCCTTGCTTTGACCAACATATTCCTGTAGGGATTTCGGGCGCAGTCCAACCTCAAAATTGATTTCCTCGGGTTGACCATCGGCGGCAATCAGGCGTTCGCTCATTTTTTCTCCAGCTATTTCAGAAGGACTTGCAGTGCAGCTTTTAAAATATCTTCAAGGGGGGCTTCTGGAGCCAACTGTAGATTTGTCAAGGCGCGTTTTGCCAGGGTCTCTTTGTAACCCAGATTGACCAGGGCTGAAAGTGCTTCCTTGTGGTTCTCATCCGGGGTCGGTATGCTGCGGCTTGTTGGCGTAAGGGATGCGGAAGCGGCGAATGCTGTGGCTTTTTCCTGGAGCTCAAGCACCAGCCGTTCCGCACTTTTTTTACCGATTCCGGGAATATCTGTCAGACGGGGGATGTCCCCCTGGCTGAGTGCCAGTGACAGATCATCGGTCGGAATGTGCGAAAGGACCGTGATCGCCAGTTTCGGGCCGACACCGGAGACCGATATCAACAAGCCAAAGAGATCTTTTTCTGCGCTGCTGGAAAAACCGAACAGGGTGATAGCATCTTCTTTAACGTGGGTGTGAACCTGTAGCTGAACCTTGCCATCTTCAGGCAGTCCATAAAATGTCGAGAGGGGAATCCACACCCGGTAGCCGACCCCGGCAACATCAACAATGATCTGCTCCGGACTGCGATGGACTAATTGTCCGGTTAAAAGGGCAATCATGATCGTCTTCCTCGAATTTCCCGGGTCGTTAGCGCAATTTTTCCACCCGAGTGATGACTATGGGCATGGCAAATTGCGACTGCAAGTGCGTCAGCTGCATCTTCCTGAGCGATTTCAGGCAGGTTCAATAAAGTTTTAGTCATCTGTTGGACCTGATTTTTTCCTGCACGGCCATAACCGACAACAGCACTTTTTACCTGCAATGCCGAGTATTCAGCAACGGGCAGACCCGCATTAATTCCAGCCAGTAGGGCGATCCCCCGGGCGTGTCCCAGTTTCAGTGCCGACGCCGGGTTGCGCGCCATGAAAACCTGTTCGACGGCAACCGCTTCTGGTTGATGTTTTTCGATCAGTGTACAGAGTTTCTGATAAATTATTTGCAAGCGAACTGCAAGAGCATCCTTGCTATGGGTAAAGATTGCTCCGTTGTCGATATGGATCAGGCGATTGCCACGCTGCTCGATAAAACCGTAACCGGTAGCTTTGCTACCTGGATCAATGCCTAAAATTCGCATAAAAAAAGCTCAAGGATCATGGTTCAAGGACCAAGGTTCAATTCGTGTCCCCTGGACCTTGCGCCGACAAATTATGGCCATCAGCTCATGATGCGTTCCATCTCATCGTCAGAGATATCGAGATTGGTATGAACATTCTGCACATCATCGTTGTCTTCCAGAACGTCAATCATTTTCATCAATGATTCAGCCTGTTTGCCTTCAACCGGGCTCAGGGTTTGGGGAATCATGGTGACTTCCGCTGCTCGATATTTGAATCCCTGTTCTTCGAGACTGTTTCTGATGGTTTCAAACTCTGCCGGGGCGGTGACAATCTCGATGATGCCATCTTCTTCTTTGACATCTTCAGCGCCTGCTTCGAGGGCCGCTTCAAAAATAGTGTCAAAGTCGTTATCATCGGAAAAGATGATTTGTCCTTTGCGATCAAACATAAATGCTACGGATCCGCTGACACCAAGGCTGCCACCATATTTATTAAAAGCATGGCGCACCTCTGCGACTGTCCGGGTCCGGTTGTCGGTCATGAATTCAACGATGACGGCGACGCCTCCCGGGCCATATCCTTCAAAAATGTCCTCTTCGTAGGTGACCCCATCGAGGTCTCCGGTCCCTTTTTTGATGCCACGATCAATGTTATCTTTGGGCATGTTGGCTTGTTTTGCCTTGTCGACTGCCAGTCGCAGGCGAGCGTTGGATTCAAGATCTGCTCCCCCAATTTTGGCTGCAATGGTGATTTCTTTGATCAGTTTTGTAAATATTTTTCCACGCTTGGCATCTTGTGCCCCTTTGCGGTGTTTGATATTGGCCCATTTACTATGTCCAGCCATGAAAATTGCTCCTTGCTTTTTTAGATTAAACAAAACGCCGGCAGTGCCGGCGTTTTGTTTGTCATGTTTCGTGTACTTGTCGGGAACTGAAATTATCAGTAGTGGATTATTTTCAGGTCGTCAGTGACTCCAGCGACCCCTTCAACTTTTTCTGTATCATCTATGACCGCTTGACGTTCAGCTTCACTGTAGATATGGCCCGACAGGGTGACGTGGCAATTGGCCACATCAATGTTGAACCAGATGTCCTTGATGCGTTTATCATCCAAGCGGGCAATCTGGATTTTTTTCTGGATGATTAAATCTTTGATTTTTAATTTGCAGGTTTGGTCTTTTTCGATCAGGTATGGATCTTTTATGGCTTCAATAATCAGTTGAGTTGCCATATCGGTAGAAATTCTGCTGGTGTTGATGACCATGTCGTATTCGATGGGGTTTGTCCAGTTGCGGTTAAAATAGTATTTAATAAAGCCAGCTCGTTGCTGGTCGCTTTTGCGCACTAAAGAACGGGCCAGGTCTGGATCGATCCACTCACGCTGAGCCCAGCGTTCGACCCTCTCTTCAAAGGGAGCAATAACCCGTACGCGCAACACACTGGTAATCTCAGGAAGGAGATCCTGGCCACCACGACCATAGATGACAACGTCCCCTTGAAGGGCTTGCTCCAGTACGATCAGCTGAATACGGTTCATATTCAGTTCAATTTGTCGATCCAGATTTTCAACAAATGCCGGTGGTTTTTCGTCAATCTGTTTCAGTGCTTCCTGGGTCAGGTCGTGACTCTCAGCGGCTTGCCTAATGACATCTCCATCGATCAGGGTGTAGCCAAGCTCCTCTGCAACCTGATTGACAATCGGGATGCCGCCGCTGCCCATCTCACGGGAAATGGTAATGATCGCCATAAAACTTTCTCCAATATAAAATCTGTGAGGTACTCATTCTGATTTATACAGCGACCGATAATGACATGAATGACCTTCAAGTTCAAGCGTTTGTGTTGGTTTTATCCCTTGTCTTTGATTTGTGCACTGGCTATAATCCCGCTCTTTAATTTCAGTTTTGGCGGATATCTTATGAGCGAAGAACAGAAATCGGGGCTCGTTGCAGAACTACAACGGCAAATTGAATCGGTTGGCGGAATTCCTTTTGCCGATTTTATGGAACAAGCTCTTTATCATCCTGAGCACGGTTATTACACGTCTGGGCGAACCCGAATCGGCAAGCAAGGCGATTTTTTTACTTCATCGAGTGTTCATTCGTGCTTTGGTCAATTGATCGCCCGACAATTGGAGCAGATGTGGCATCTATCAGGACAGGGTGCCTTCATCATCGCTGAACAGGGGGCCGGTGAAGGGCACCTTTGCCTTGATATTCTGGATGCTCTGGAGGATAAATATCCCGAATTTTATGCCTGTCTCGAATACCGGATTGTAGAAATCAGCGCCGCTAACCGACGGCGGCAGGAACAGGCTTTACAGCGACATTTTTCCGCTGGACGAGTGACCTGGTGTGAATTTGACGATCTGCAGGGGATGCAGGGCTGTTTTGTCAGCAATGAACTTCTCGATGCTTTCCCGATCCATTTAATTGAAAAGCACGCAGGAAAATTGCAGGAAGTCTATGTGGTGAACAGGGGCGACGGTTTTGCTGAAGAGTTACGCCCCCTTTCTGTCAATCTGATCCAGGATTATTTTCAGCGCATTGGAATTGAGCCGGCAGAAGGGAACCGCTGTGAAGTCAACCTTGCTGCTTGTGACTGGATGGAGCGGGTTGCTGCGGTTCTTGAACGTGGCTTTGTCTTGACCGTTGATTACGGTTTTCTGGCCGAAGAACTGCATGCCCCTTTTCGCCACGCTGGAACCTTCCTCTGCTATCACCAGCATCAAACCAGTGAAGATCCTTACCGACGGGTTGGTTGTCAGGATATGACGGCTCATATTGACTTTACGACTTTGCAGGAGGTTGGTTGTCAGCAGGGTTTGGATACCCTTTATTTTGGCCAGCAATACCAATTTCTAATGGGACTCGGTTTTCTCGAGATGTTGATGGAGATGGAGAGTCGCGAAACCGATCCGAAAAAAGCTCAGGCATTACGGATGAATTTAAAGACTCTGATTCTGCCGGAAGGGGGGATGGGTGAAAGTTTCAAGGTTCTTGTCCAGGGGAAAAATGTTGGTCGACCGGAACTTATCTGCAATAAACGGATTCGCGATATTGCCATGCCCACATGAGCTTTCCAGCGCTATAATATCGAAACTTGCAAAATAGTTGCAATTGTCTATATACTTTACCAATAAACTCATAATTAGCGGAGGAAAAATCTGATGAAAGAACGTGTTGAGGAAGTTTTAAACCTGATTCGCCCCATGTTGCAAGCCGATGGCGGCGATGTTGAACTGGTGGATGTCTCGGACGATGGGATTGTCAGCGTCAAGTTGACCGGTGCCTGTGGTTCTTGTCCGATGTCGACTATGACTTTGAAGGTGGGAATCGAGCGTAATCTGATGGAGCAGATTCCAGAAGTCAAAGAAGTTGTTCAAGTTCAATAGTTCAGCTTTTCGACAGTCATAAAAAAAGGCTCACAAGTGGATTGTGAGCCTTTTTTTATACAAGTGAATCTGCTGTGTTATTTTTTTGCCAGATCCTGAACTTTATTCAGTTTCAGGATGTTGATGATTTCCTGCTTATCTTCCGCTGCAATCGCTTCATTGGGGATGAAGAAAAACGAGGCTTCCTTCAGATACAAGAGTAGCCCCGGTTTTGCAACCCGATAGCCATAGAATATTTCCCAGTTAAATTCAAACTCCTGCCCTTGTTCGATCCCGGCAATTTTGTCCTGATCTATGGTGTAGTCAATCTTGCCCGGAAAATGGGGTTTGGCTTTAATCTTTTTCACCGCCTTATTGACCAGATATTGCTTGGCAAAAACACAATAGAGTCCAAAGGCGATCATACCAAAGGCAATCAGCCGATTATCAAATAACCCCAACAAACCGCAAGCCCCGACAATCCAGGTGACTGTTCCATAGAAGAAGCGCAGCTTGAAACGCTTATCGGATGAATAATAAGCATTATAAAAAGTGCGCCAGATTTTTTCATTGAGGTCGTACTGGATTTTGATTTGCTGGCTCATGGGCTGTCCTTTGTCTCCTGGTATCATTGTACGTGTGTGGAGCGATCGTTGTGATCGCCCGGTAGGTATTGCTGGTCAAATTCGGCCATTCGTCCTTACGATTCTCCTCGCAGAAAACTGCTCAGGCGTAACAGGATCCCCTGTTTGGTGATTAAGGCACCATGGGGACAAAGTTCCTGACAGCAGAAGCAGCGGATACAACGGTCATAGTCGATCTGCAGTCTGTTATGTTCAATCTTCATTGCTTCGGGTGGACAGTGGGTGACGCAGTCGTTACACAGCAAGCAGAGTTTATGATCAGGTTCGGGGCGGGCGGTCAGGGCATTTTTGAGGAGATGTTTCAGCCCTCCCTTGAGGCCAAAGTTGACATCGGTTGTTTTCGCCGCCCGGAAATGTTTTATTTTCAGGGATTCAAGTGGATCACCGCTGAGCTGCAGTTGTTGCAGTCGCGTATAGGGTCGTTCTGTCTCAATCGCTTGCTGTTGTGTCCAGACCTGGTGTGGTTGTAGCCCAACCAGTTCTGTTGCTACGGTATCGATAGCTTGTGGATGACTGCCTGCCAATAATGCCCCGATTTGTACTGGATCTCCACTGCCGGGGCCTTCACCCTCCATTCCAACGACTGCATCAACAATGGTCAATGCAGGGGGCAGTGCTTCGCAGAGCTCCAGCAACATCATGGCGAAAAAAGCTTTATCGGTTCCAGCCTGCAGGTGGAGGCGGGGTTTGCGCAGACCAACAACAGCCCCGAACATGTTTTTAACGCCGCAGGTCAATCCCATCATCTGGTGGGTTTTTAGTTTCGGCAGGTTGATGACGACATCGGCATCCAGAAGTTCCCGGGCAACTTCAAATTGTTGAAATGTTCCACCCTTCGGGTGAATTGTGACCGATGTTTCGAACCGGACAAAACGGCAACCCCTCTCTTCTGCAACGGCAAGAATGCCACTTTTACGGGCAACAGTTTCGGGACTGCCAATGCCGGGTGAATCACCAAGCGACACTTCTCCACCGGCTCTTTGAACCAGTTGGATAACGCCACGGACAATTTCCGGGTGAGTCGTGACGGCTTTTTCGGGCGTTTTGCCCGCGAGGAGGTTTGGTTTGATAAGGACGCTCTGCCCCGGTTTGACAAAGGCCGACATGCCACCGAGTGGCTCGAGAAGTTTTTCGAGTGCGACCAGGGTCTCGGTTGGATCATAGCTGTTCAGCCTCTGCAAAGAAACCTGGGTATGATCTGGCTTGGGTGGGGATTGCAAAAGAATAAACCTTTTGTTGATTTTGGTTTGAGCGTACAAATGTCCTTAAACGGGGGCGTCAATCGGTTCTTTTAAGGCTGTAATGGTCGCATTTACAGGGGCTTTCCGATAGATCAGTGAAGTATGTCCCATACCGTCAAGTTCGACCGCCTTTCCCCAGGAAAGATGGTTGTTGGAGTTTGGCAGCACCATATTGTCTTTACGGGTATAAATATTGGTCAATTGGATCGCTTCAGGAATGGGGGCACCATTGAGTCGTTTGAGGAAATCAGAATTGGGGATCAATAGTTTGCCCAGAGAGTCGATCGTCAATGTTGCCAGTTTTGAACCGTGATGGGGAGAACCAAGGCAGATTAACCGTTCCACTTTGTCGTCGCCTCCACGGAGCTGGATATAGTTACGGGCAATCATCCCCCCCATGGAATGTCCGACCAGATTGACCTTGTTGACTCCGAGCTGGTGACGCAGTTCATCAATTTTCTTTGCCAACAGTTCGGTCAGAACTTCTTCGCTGTGCCAGGAAGAAAGATTTAAGGTCACGATATTATTAAATCCCTGTTGGCGAAGTTGGCGTTTAAACCAGAACCAGCAGGACTGGTTGACAAACAAGCCATGCAGCAGCAGAACGGGAGTTTCGTTGCGCTGCAGGGTCTGATTATTTCTATTGATCAGGCCAAATGGAATGATGAGAATAGTGATGAAATCGAAGAAAACTTCGGGGAATATCAGTGCAATTGTCAGTTTCAGGTTTTTTATACTGAACCTTTTCCTGGCCAGGTCGGGATTGCTATTAGAATATTCATACCAGCAGATACTGTAGCTGAGCATGACAACCAGCAGGTCAAATATTAATAAGCCCAGATTTGTTATGATAAAAAGAGATAATAACAGGGATGTGATCACAAAATTCTCCACAGACAAAAGCTGACGCAGTCAATTTTTTGGGGTATTCTCGATTCTGGCCGTGCCTTCCCCACGGTGTACAGTTGAAGTATCGCACGCTGATGTGAAGTCGTCAATCGGTGGAGTGACAATAACAGAAAGCTGACGGAGATCTCTGTGAAACAGTACTTGCGAAGGTTTGAACAACATCTGGCGGTTGAGCGTAACCTTTCGCCACGAACGGTTGAGGCTTACATGCGCGATCTTCGCCAGTTCTCCAGTTTTATTGAACAGGCTGAGGCTGCGAACGGTCAAGCAGGTTTCCCGGAGTGTATCGATTTATTATTATTGCGACAATATCTGGCCCGATTGCACAAATCGTGCGGTCGGACCAGTATCGCCCGTAAATTGTCATCGATAAAAGGGTTCTTGCGTTTTCTGGTCCGTGAAGGGGCGTTGGCAGATTCTCCGGCTGATGCCCTGTCTACGCCACGGCAGGAACACTATTTGCCTAAAGTTCTCAGCGCTGAACAGGTCGGTCAGCTGTTGGATCGATCTCCTCCCGGACAACAATTGCTCGTGTTGCGTGATCTGGCCATTTTCGAATTAACGTATTCTTGTGGCTTGCGGGTTGGAGAATTGACCCATCTTGATGTCGGTGCTGTTGATCTGGAAAATTGTCAGGTCAGAGTTCTGGGCAAAGGAAACAAGGAACGGATTCTGCCGATTGGCCGACAGGCCTGCGGTGCTCTGCGAAATTACCTTGCCAGCCGAGAACCGTCAGATCAACATGGTGCTCTGTTCCTCAACCAGCGGGGCGGGCGACTGACGGCGCGAAGTATCCAGCGCAATCTGAAGAATCGCTTGTTGCAGTTTAACTTGCCGACCGATGCCACTCCACATGCTCTGCGTCATTCCTTTGCCACCCACCTGCTCGATGCTGGCGCTGACCTGCGGGTTATCCAGGAGCTTCTTGGCCATGCTTCTCTCTCAACGACACAAAAATATACCAAAGTCAGTTTTTCCCATCTGGCGGATGTTTATGATCGTTGCCATCCCCGGAGTCAGAAAAAATAACTAAAACGGTAATAATTACTTGACAAGTCGCGATTAATCATTAAGCTACGGGGCAATTCAAGATGGCGTCGCCATCCCATGAGTTTTTGCAAAAGCATCAATTCCAAACTAATTTAAAATGAAGGAGTTTCATGATGAGTGTTCTGGTTGGAAAGCAAGCCCCAAATTTTAGTGCTCCGGCTGTTATGGCCGATGGATCGATTAATGATGATTTTTCTTTGGCCGATTATAAAGGGAAATATATCGTACTGTTTTTTTACCCTCTCGATTTCACTTTTGTCTGTCCGACTGAGCTGATTGCCTTCAGTCATCGCATTGCCGAATTCGAAAAAAAGGGTGTGCAGATTCTTGGTTGCTCCATCGATTCACAATTTACTCATGCAGCATGGCGTAATACTGCGATTGACGATGGTGGTATCGGCCCGGTGAAGTACCCTCTGATTGCCGATGTCAAGCATCAGATCTGCCGTGATTATGATGTCGAATTTGAGCCGGCCGGGGTTGCTTTGCGTGGTTCCTTCCTGATCGACAAAGAGGGCGTTGTTCGTCATCAGGTTGTCAACGATCTCCCCCTCGGTCGAAATATTGATGAAATGTTGCGGATGGTGGATGCTGTCCAGTTCCATGAAGAACATGGCGAGGTTTGCCCGGCGGGTTGGAACAAGGGAGACCAGGGAATGGTCGCCGATGAAAAAGGGGTTGCCTCTTATCTGGCAGATCAGGCCGAGAATCTTTAACCAAGATAAAAAATCTACAGTTACAAACAATTATAAATATCAGTTTAGAAAAAAAGACAGCTTCGGCTGTCTTTTTTTTGTTGATTTTGTGTACCCTGCTGGGCGCACAAAAAAAGCCCCACCGGGAATCCGGCGGGGCGATTTTATTGCAGCTGTGAAAAAAAACTGGCCCCCCCCCCCCTTGCGGGGGCGGTCCCGTTTTTTTATTCGCAGAGATCGATTTTGATATCCCAGTTCTTGACACGCATGGTGCCGTTTTCGGCAAGGTTCTGCTGCATTTTGAAGGCACGGTCGAAGAGTTGTGGTTCGTGACCGACTCCGCGCTCGAGGCAATCTTTGGCAGCCATCTCGAAATAGTCGTTGAGAATCGGCTTGTACTCCGGGTGAGCACACTTCTCGATAATGAGCTTGGCGCGCTCTTTTGGAGCCACACCACGAAGGTCAGCCAGACCCTGCTCGGTGACCAGAACGTCGAGGTCGTGCTCAGTGTGGTCAATGTGCGGAGCCTTCGGAACAACACAAGTGATCCCCAATGGATCGGTCTTGCTTGGGCGAATCGATGGACTGTGCATCATCTTGATGTAGCCGTTACGCAGGTAGTCACCGGAACCACCAAGGCCGTTGATCATCCGTGTTCCTCCAACCAGCGTTGAGTTGGCGTGTGCGTAGATGTCAAATTCAACCGGGGTGTTCATGGCAATGCAACCGAGACGACGGATCGGCTCAGGTGCATTTGAGATCGACAGGGGGCGCAGGGTTATCTTGTCGAAGTACTTTTCCCAGTTGTCAAAGAAGCGTGGGAAGCCAGGGTCCTCGGACAGGGACAGGGAACATGCAGATGCATGGTTCAAGTTGCCGCCGTCGAAAAAGTCGAGCATGGTATCCTGCAGAACCTCGGTAAAAACCGACAGGTTGGAGAAGGGACCTTTTGCCAGACCGCCGACAACAGCATTAGCGATGGAACCAACACCGGACTGCAGTGGTAGCAGATTTTCCGGCAGACGGCCCATCTTGATTTCATGAGCGAAGAATTCCATGATGTGCCCAGCGATCGCTTCGGAGGTGTCGTCCATGTCAGCGAAGGCCCGTCCCTTGTCACGACGCTTCGACTCAACAACGGCGATGATCTTATCCGGGTCACACGGTACGTAAGGGGATCCGATACGGGAACTGGCTTCGGTGATCAGGAAGGGAGCACGATTAGGTGGCTTCTGCTGCATGGCGATGTCGTGGATACCTTCGAAGGAGGGTTGCCCGGTGTTCACTTCGATGATGATCTTGTCGCACAAGTGCAGAGCTTCAGCAATGATACCGCAGGAGGAGGTCAGAGCCAGACCGCAGTCTTCGTTGATTGCGGATACTTCGACGATCCCGATGTCATAGCGGCCGTTCTCGGTGTAGAATCCGTAGCCGGCGTCCTGGGCGAACAGACCGAGGTGCTTGTCACCCATGCGGATACGACCGGCGTTGATGCCTTTGGCGATGTTTTTACCGGTCTGATAAGGCCAGCGACGATCGATCATGTCCAGAGTCGCCCAGCGATCTTCTGTTTCTGCTCCAACGGAAGCACCGATGAACAGGTTGAACTTTAACTTGCCCTGCAGGTTGTTGGCTTCAACGTGCTCAGCCAGTGCTATAGGAACTTCTTTGGGATAACCAGCCGGAGTGAAACCGGACCAAAGCAAGTTCTGACCAGTCTGGAAGTACTTGATAGTATCCTCAGCTTTACAGACTTTGCTGAGCAGCGACTTACGACGTACGCGATCTTGAAGTGTTCCGAATTCGGACATTCTCTCTCCTCCTGTGAATGATCCAGCGATACTTTTGCATCGCTTGGAATGCGCTGTAAAACAGCAGTTAGAAATGGGTTTTTGAAATCGTACGATGTTGATTTTTACAGCAATATTAGTTGGTTAAATATTTTTTTTGACGAACAGAAAGACCACCATATTAGTCATCAGGTCGATATTAAAAGAACAGCGTTTCTTATATAATGTTGGGATCAACCAAGTCAAGGGAAAAGATAACGACAGAGATAAAATTATCACTTCTGGTAATTGGTTGGCTTTCATAAAAAAACCGGATCCTTTTCCAATGAAAAGCGATCCGGTTTAAAATTGACAGGTGTTTTGCAAACTTAATCTTTAACTTTCTTCTTCCAGAAGCTCTTTGGCATCTTCAATATAGTCACTTCCGGGAAATTCTTCGGTAAGCTGGTTGAAAATGTTGGTAGCTTTATCGGGCTGTTTTGTTTTTAGGTAGGCTTTACCGAGGTAGAAATAGGCTTCATCGCGGTAATAATAATCGGGGAAAGTTTCCAGGATTCCTTCCAGGCGATTGATGGCTGGTTGATACTGCTTGCGTTTGAGATAAAACCTTCCAACGTAAACCTCATGCTCAGCCAGGCGGGTTCTGCAACGCTGAATCAGGTATCCTGCCTCCTGTGCCTGCGAATCATCCGGGAAGCGTCTGATTAACTCCTGAAAACTATGCAACGCATTTTCGGTACTGGTTTGATCCCTGTCTGGAGAAAGTATTTGTTGATAGTAGCTAAGGCCCATTCGATAGAGGGTTGTTGCAGCACGGAAATCGTTGGGGTGCTGCGTCAGAAAATCTTGAAATGCGATGGCCGCTTCTTCATACCGCTCTGAGATATAATAGGCTTCAGCTATTTTCAGCTCAGCCAGCATGCTCAGCTCGGGTGAATAGAAAGTATCCCGTACTTTTTCCCACGAAGCGATAGCATCGTCGTATAGATGACTCTCAAAAAAGCTTTCACCTTTTTGAAAATGTTCTTCAGCGGAGGTTTTTGGTTTGACTTTCGATCCCCCGCAGGCGGCCAGGAACAGGCAGATCAAGATTGGCAACAGATATTTATAGATGTGTCTCATCGGTATTTGTTCCTTTGTTGCTGGTTGTACCAGGGCGAATGAGATGGCGAGGCCATCAATTGATGCCAAGAAGCTACGGAATATGTTCAGATTTGTCAATCGTCAACACTCTGGTGCGGGTAAAAGAGTCTGTCTTATGGCGACATGTTGTTTGACACTTGTTAATTCCTCATTGATAATAGCCCTTTTTTGTCGCCATTCTAAGTCTTGGAATTAAACTATGCAGCTATTTTATATCGGTCTCTTTGGTGGGTTTGGTTGTGTTGCGCGTTATTTGTTGTCTGGCTGGACATATCAGCTTGTCGGACGCAATTTGCCTTATGGGACACTGTTTGTCAATATTATCGGGTCGTTCCTGCTCGGTTTGTTGGTGGCTTCCGGGGTTCGTGGTGATTTTTTCCCTGCCGAAGTCCGGGTCGGCCTGGCGGTTGGGTTCATGGGCGGCTTTACGACTTTTTCGACGTTTTCTTATGAGACCTTGCGATTGTTGGAAAACGGGAGTTTCTGGCAGGCAGGTCTTAATATTCTATTGAATATTGTGTTATGTTTGGCGTTCGCCTTTTTGGGGGTGCTGGTTGCCCGTCAAATAGCCTGACTCCAGATTATTATCTGGACAAAGAAAACTTAAAATTGAAGAGAAGAGTTAATGTTAAAAAGATTATTACAGGTTTTTGCCGCACCGGCAGCTCAGTCAGATCCGGTTTCAGAGGAGCGCATACCCTTGGCTGCGGCAGTGTTGTTGCTGGAAGTTGCCCATACCGATGGTGAATTTCATCAGACTGAACAGGATTTGCTTGGATCTTTATTGAAAAGCCACTTTTCTGTGTCGGACGACGCGCTCGATGATTTACTTGAGTTGGCCCATGAAGCACGTGCCAACAGTCATGATCTGCATCAGTTTACCCGTGAAATTAATAAGGCTTTTTCCCAGCCGGAAAAAGAGCAAATCATTGAAGCTGTTTGGCAATTAGTCTATGCTGATGGGCGTCTGGATCATTACGAAGAGGCACTGATGCGGCAATTGGGGGTTCTGATCGGTCTCTCTCACCGGCAATTAATCGAAGCCAAGTTGAAGGTTTCAAGGTCGTGAAACATACTTTGACCCGGGTCGTGACGTGGGGTCAGGAGTTGCTGGCCGAAGTTGTTCAGCCGGGAGACCTTACCGTTGACCTGACGGCCGGGAATGGGCAAGATACACTGGCGTTATATCAACTGGTTGGAAAAACTGGTCAGGTGGTGGCGTTCGATATCCAGACTCAGGCATTACTGGCGACCCGCGACCGGTTGCTTGCAGCAGGAGCCCAGATCAGATTTCAACAGCACGACATTCAACCTCTGCAGTGTCAGCCGGGAATTGATCTGCTGGAGCTGAGTCACGCTGAAATCGGCACGCTTCTACCCGCTGCACCGCAGGGGATTATTGCGAATCTGGGTTACCTTCCGGGAGGCCAGCGGGAGCTTATAACGCGTCCAGAATCAACAGTTATGGCACTAGAGCAGTCCTGCTCCCGGTTGGCAGCAGGAGGACGACTGGCGGTGGTTGTTTATCCCGGTCATCCCGGGGGAGCTGAAGAGGGTGGCGCTGTGGGTCATTTTTTCACTACGTTGCACGATACAAGTTTTCAGGTTTTGCAGATGAAAGTGAGTAATCGACCACAAGCACCTTTTTTGTTTGTGGCAGAAAAACAGGCATGACTTTAATGATTTGGGGGAAGTCCTGATGTTAGTGCGTTCCTTTATATTCTTATTTATCGGATACTTCGTTCTTGTCGGCACTGTATTTGCCGATGATTTTGATGACGACTTCGGTGATGATTTTGCCGGCGCTACGGCGGTTGAGGAAAAACTGATTTCTGATCCGCTGCAACTGTTAAACCGGGGAACGTTCTGGGTCAATGATAAACTCTACTTCTATCTGTTCAAGCCGGTTGCAAGAGGGTATCGCCAGGTTCTACCCCGTCCGGCAAGAGTTTCAGTGGACAATTTTTTCTCAAATCTGGCGACACCCATTCGCGCGGGAAACTCACTGTTACAATTAAAATTTCGAGATTTTGGCACTGAAACCTACCGCTTTGTTATCAATACAATTTTTGGAATCGGTGGTTTGTTCGATCCAGCAGAATCGGTTGCCGGAGTCAAAAAAGTTGATGAAGATTTTGGCCAGACTCTTGGAGCTTTTAGGGTTGGGCACGGGTTCTATCTGGTTTTACCCATTGTCGGGCCTTCAAGTTTACGCGATGCAACCGGGGTTTTTGTCGACTCTTACGCCGATCCCTTTCGATATGCCAAACTGAGTACTGTTGAGCATATAGGCGTGAAGTTGTTCGATACAGAGAATCGGTTGTCTCTGGATCGGGACACCTATGAAGGGATCGTCTACGACGCTATTGATCCCTATCTGTTTGTTCGAGCGGCCTATGCGCAACGTCGACTGGCACAGGTCGGTGAAGAGACCTATAATATCAATATATTTGAAGGGCCGTTGTTTGACGGTGATCTTTTGAATCCTTTTGACTGGTTTGGATTTTAACGATGAAAAAATTAGTATTAAGCTGCTGCATTGTCCTCTTGTTGACTGTATCAAGTTTTGCCTTGCCCCAGCCACAAGCTCATATTGAGATGATGGTGGATTCTGTCCTGAGCGTTTTGCGGGAATCTGAATTGAGTGCCGAAGAAAAAAAAGCTCAGGTCAGTGGACGGGTGCAGGAGTATCTAAATGTCCAGTCAATGTCTCGCCGGACCCTCGGCACACATTGGGACGGCGCCACGGAAGAACAGAGACAGATCTTTTCTGAACGGTTTGTCAAAATTCTTGAGGGAACCTACCTGAATCGGATCGGGGATTATTCGAGTGGATCGGTTAAGTATCAGAAGCAGAGAGTCAAGGATAATAAGGCGATTGTTGATACGTTAATCGTTTTTGAGGAACTTGAAATTCCGGTTCAGTATAAAATGATCTACGCAGATGGAACCTGGCAGGTTTTTGATGTGGTGATAGAAGGGGTCAGTCTGATCAGAAATTATCGTTCCAGTTACGGTGAAATTATTCGGCGATCCGGTTATGAGGGGTTGCTGGCGTTGATGGATGAAAAAGTGCAAGCTATGGAATCTTCTTTGCGTTAGTGTCGTGTCACCCATGAAGTGTCGGTACTTGCTGGTTCTTTTACGCGTCAACTGCGTGACGTTTTCCGCTGTATAGCTACGGCTATGCAGCGAAAACCGCGCCTTGTTGACACGCAAAATATCGGCGCAATTTTCCGCCATCTCATGCATGACACGACACTAGAGCTATTCATTCAGGATCAAGCAAAAAGGGCACTTTCCAAATAAGGAAAGTGCCCTTTTTGCTTGACCATCAGTCTTATAAAGAAGGGCATCAGATAATTATCCTCCCCGTAAGGAAACCGGATCTACAAAAATCATCCCTCTTCTCGAATTTTAATGTTTATGTTACCGTCTGATATTATTGATTCTGGGAGGTGACACATGGAATTCGTCAAATGGGAGGAATCGTTAGAAACAGGATTACCAGAAGTTGACAGGCAGCATCATCATCTTATCGATGTTACCAATCAGTTTGGTGTTTTGCTGTCTCAGGATAGAGTCAGTCCTGATGATGTTGAAAAACTTTTGCAGGAGCTTGTTGCATACGCACAGTATCACTTCAAAGAAGAAGAAGAGCTCATGGAAAGTGCTGGTATAGACCTTCGCCACCTCGATCAACACAAAAAAATACACCAGAGTTTTTTCCAGGATGTCGGCGCGCTACAGAAACAGTGGCTATCAGGGAAAAATGTTTCCTATGAAAAATTATTTGAATACCTCGTGAATTGGTTGGTTTTTCATATCCTTGGGTCCGATAAGAATCTGGCACGCCAGATAGATGCGATCAATACCGGTCTGACTGCTGAACAGGCTTATGCTGAACAGGAAAAAGATCTCGATCCATCAACAAAAACATTATTGCGATCGGTAAAAAATCTATTCAATCAGGTTTCATCGCAAAACAAAGAACTGATCGACCTGAATCAAAGTTTGGAACAAAACGTAGAAGCCCGGACACATGACCTGCAAAAAGCCAATCTCGAGCTGGAAAGGCTCTCAACAACGGATACTTTGACGGGGCTTTACAATAGACGCTACGCCATGTTTGCTCTTGAAAGGCTCTGGGATGAGGTCGATGTGGCGGGTTTAGGCTGCATGTTGATTGATGCCGATCATTTTAAAGAGGTCAATGACAATTATGGTCACGATGCAGGTGATATCGTTCTGCGGGAACTGGCTAAACAGTTACAGTACCCTTTGAGAACCGATGATATCGTCTGCAGGCTTGGAGGCGATGAGTTCCTGGTTATTTGTCCCGGCACAAGCCAAAAAGGGCTGGTCTATATCGCAAATCAAATGCACCAGCACATTAAAAATCTCCGTATCGAATTTCAGGGTGGTTCATGGTCTGGCAGTATCAGTGTTGGCTTGGCTGTGAAGTCTGAAGAGATGAGTGCACTTGAAGATCTGATAAAGCTCGCTGACAAAGGTGTGTATGCAGCAAAAGAAGCGGGAAAGAACTGTATCAAGTTCGGTCTGTAAGTGGCAAAAAAGCCAAATCGGGCAAAAAAAGCGGAGCCATTGCTGACCCCGCTTTGAGTGTGTCGATATTTTT
Source organism: Deltaproteobacteria bacterium tcs-42 (assembly GCA_002049545.1). GTDB lineage: Bacteria > Desulfobacterota > Desulfuromonadia > Desulfuromonadales > Geopsychrobacteraceae > Desulfuromusa. Next base: position 25,758 of record LLYT01000014.1, read on the forward strand.
TACGGTTGTCGGAAAGTCTTACTTTCGCTTCCTTCTGTAGAAAGCCAATCCTGCAAGGCCACCGCCGAGGAGGAGGATGGTTGATGGTTCAGGTACAGGATTATTATTGGGTGTGTAACCGTAAAGAACTCCCATGTTCCCTCTCAAAAAAGAATAATATCCTGATTCATCATATGTATCCCCGGCCTCATACGAAAAACGGTGATAGTCGAACTTTTGCAAAGAAATCTGAAATTCCTGGTCCCCATTCATGCTGGCCAGATATTCCTCTGGTGTTAATGTCACTATCTCTTGTACCGAACCATACGCTTTTGCAATCCAAACGTCTTGAAAATCAGCAAGTTCGATAGTACAACTTTCGGGATCGTAAAAACATGTCAATGCGTCGTAGACTGATGGGGGTCCCCCATATGCGCCGCTGTTAAGGTTATTGAGAATACTTCCATAAAAACCGGCCCAACCTGTATGCCACCCCGTGTAGGTAGCATTATAGATTGCCATATCATAGTCCTCAACAGGCTCGACGTTACCGATAGCCCAATGCAGACTAGACCACCCACCTGCTTCTCCCTCGGCATTATGAAAAAAACCATCGTCCCTAAGGGAGAGATACAGGACAGAACCCAGGTACCATTCATACTGCATTTGAACACTATTGAGCGTCCCTAAAGACGAATCGAACGGTTGAAATGTTGTGGTTCCCTGTCGATAAACAAAATCTTCAATTTGCCCATCAATATCTCTCTCCCAACGGTTCTGTAAGAGCGTGAATTGATCCACAGCAAAAGAAACGTGAGAATTATCTACAGTCGTCTCGAACTTCATGCTATTCCAGCCATCAGGATCCGACCAACCTCCCGTAGACTTATAAAATCCCCGGTTTGAACCGGCCATGCTGTTATAGTCATTAAGACTCGGCGGCTGGTAATCATAAATGAAGGTGTCGATCGGAGATGCAAAATATTCTAACGCCCATCCCTCTTGCACACCGACTAAGGACAAACAAAAAAGAAGAACTATCAATAAAGAGAGCGAGCGAATTCTCATCATAATACCTGCAAAACTGAGAGAAAAAAGCAGACAGACAAGCATTCCTAAAAGAAATCTTTTCATAGCAGCCTCCCTTTGAATGATTCTAGGTCAGAGAACAAATCCATGAACATATTGAGAAACATATTTCATGACAGTAGCACTGGCAGCTTCAGAATGTGGCAGGCAACAATTGATGGACAGGAAAATAGATGGAATGTTTAATGAGCATGCAAAAATAATGCCTCGTAATTTATGTGAATATGATCGACAACTTACTAATATATAACGATAATTGTTGTGTTTAGTGTAAGGTTTTCCGACACGGTTTTTGTGGTGTCAATCGACCTCCAAGACAGGAACACCTACCAGACCCTCCCCGGAGTCCCTCCTCAGGACCGGAGCCAGCCTATACAACAAAAGTGAGCAGACAATAGACAGTCAGAAGAACGAAGATGATGTTTAGCCAGAACAGACACAGACCGGAGGCACAAAAAAAGGGTCAGCGATAAAAACGCCAACCCTTTGAATTTTTGGTCGGAGCGAGAGGAATCGCCCACTCCGTCAGTCGCTTCCGGCTCCTTCCTGCGTTGGCTCCCCTGCGTTCGCTTTCGCCGACATCCTGTCGGCTTTTCTGACATTTAGTCAGCGCTCACTCCGCTTCGAATCCTCTCTCAGGCGTACAAACACAAAAAGGGCTGGCTTATCGCCAACCCTTTTGTATTTGATATGGTCGGAGCGAGAGGATTCGAACCTCCGACATCTTGGTCCCAAACCAAGCGCGCTACCAGGCTGCGCTACGCTCCGACGGACGGCATTGGTACCATGGTAAAACTTAAAAGACAATCTTTTTTTTGACCATTCTCCGCTCACTTTTAACTTTCCCCAAACCTGTTAGGCTTGAAGTGAAGGAGTGAGGCAGTGTTTGACGAAAATTTCACAGAAATTTATCAACTCGATATTTCTGATCTTACGAAGAAACTGAAGACGTCGCCGGACGGTTTAACAGCTGAAGCTGCGGCTGACAGGCTTCGTGATGTTGGACTGAATCGGCTGCGCGAAGAACAGAAACGTTCTTTAGTGCAGATGATGTACGAACAATATCGCAATCCGATGATTATACTTTTATTGATTGCCGCATTGGTCTCAGGGGTGATCGGTGAATTGATGGATGCTGCGGTGATTCTGGTCATTGTTGTTCTGAACAGTTTGATTGGTTTTATTCAGGAATATCGTGCCGAAAAAGCACTCGCAGCATTGAAGCAGTTGGCTGCCCCTATCGCAACCGTCCGCCGCGATGGGAGACTCCAACGAATCCCTGCTGTCGAACTGGTGCCGGGGGATTTGTTGTTATTGGATGCCGGAACCGTTGTCCCTGCCGATTTACGTTTAAGTGAAGTGCATAGCCTGAAGGTCGATGAAGCTGCGTTGACTGGTGAATCGGTTTCGGTTGAAAAGCATCCCGAACCGCTGCAGCAGGAGAAACTGCCACTTGGTGACCGGCGCAACATGGTTTACCGTGGTACCCAGGTGACTTATGGTCGAGGCAGTGGGTTGGTTTCAGCCACCGGGATGAATACCGAGATGGGGAAGATTGCCCATCTTCTCGATACTACCGAAAAGATCAGGACCCCGTTGCAGAAGCGTCTCGCACGAGTTGGTCGCAATATTGCTCTGGTCACTCTGGTGATCTGCGCAATTGTATTTATGGCCGGTCTGCTGCGGGGCGATGATGTGATGTTGATGTTTCTGACGGCGGTGAGTCTGGCTGTTGCAGCGGTCCCCGAAGCTCTTCCCGCCGTTGTCACCATCTCCCTGGCTTTGGGCGCACGAACACTGGTGCAGAAAAACAGTTTGATCCGCAGGTTACCGGCTGTCGAAACTCTGGGTTCGACAACCTGTATCTGCAGCGATAAAACCGGCACCCTGACTTTGAACCGGATGACGGTTGAGCAATTGTATGACGCTCAACTTCACCCCCTTGGCGGAGATGTTTTACAAAAAGAAGATCCCTTTCTCCTTGCGCTGGCTCTGAACAACGATATCAGGATGAATGAGGATGGTGAGCTGCTTGGCGATCCAACCGAGGAGGCTCTTTATGTAAAAGTTCAGCAGCTTGGATACGATCCGCAACAGCTCAAGGAGGAGTACCCGCGGGTCGCCGAAATCCCCTTCAGTTCCGAACGCCAGGCAATGAGTACCCTGCATCGAACCCCCTCAGGTGATGTATTACTCCTGTGTAAGGGCAGTTTTGAGGCAATATCTGCGCGGTGTCGGCGGTTTGATTCATTGTTGGCAGAGTCGCGTATCGCAGAAATGGCAGACGATGGGTTGCGAATTCTGGCCTTTGCCTGCCATCGCTTCAGGAAATTTCCCAAAAGTCTGCATGCCGAGGTTCTTGAGAAAAACCTGGAATTTCTCGGTCTGAGTGGAGCCCTTGATCCACCCCGTGAGGAAACAGCCGCGGCGGTGCAGCAATGTCGACAGGCAGGAATTACCCCGGTGATGATTACCGGCGATCATCCCCTGACAGCAGTCCAGATAGCTGCTCGAATCGGCCTGATTGGCTCAGCAGATGCCCGTGTTGTCAGCGGGTCGGAACTGGCGACATTGTCGCATGAGCAGCTGGTTGAAATGGCCGGAGAGGTCAGGGTTTATGCTCGGATTGCCCCGGAGCAGAAACTCAGGATTGTTGCCGCTCTGCAGGAGCGGGGCGAAGCGGTGGCGATGACCGGTGACGGGGTTAATGATGCCCCGGCACTAAAACGGGCGGAAATCGGGATAGCCATGGGGATCACCGGAACCGATGTGGCGAAAGAGGCGGCCGAGATGGTGTTGCTGGATGATAACTTTGCTACTATTGTTCGAGCAATACGTGGAGGACGGGTTATTTATGCCAATATCCGTAAGTTTTTCAAATATACCCTGGCCAGCAATGCTGGAGAAATATGGACTATTTTTCTTGCTCCGTTTTTGGGTTTACCGATGCCATTGTTGCCGATCCACATTCTCTGGATTAATCTGATGACAGATGGTGCCCCGGGTCTGGCATTAGCGATGGAGCCGGCTGAAAAAAGGATTATGCAGCAAGCACCAATTTCGCCCAGGGAAAGTTTGTTTGGTCGGGGAATGTGGCAACAGATTCTTTGGGTTGGGTTGCTGATGGGTGGCAATTGCCTATTGACTCAGAAGATTGCCATCGCTCAGGGTTGGCATTGGCAAACGATGGTGTTTACCGTCCTTTGCTATAGTCAGTTGTTTAATTCACTGGCTATCCGTTCGGAGAGGCAATCTTTATTTGTTCAGGGGGTTGCGTCGAACCTGCCACTACTGTTGGCTGTCGTGGTCAGTATTGCAGTTCAGCTGGGAATCATATATGTTGCCCCGTTGCAGTCACTGTTTCACACTCAGGCTCTTGGATTTATAGAGTTGGTGTTTTGTTTGGCCATGTCAACGGTGGTTTTCTTTGCGGTTGAGGCGGAAAAATTGTTGCTGCGCAATAATTGGATAAGATATTGATCAGTAGGGGCGCTGCTTGCCGCGCCCTGTCGATATGACCAAAAAGGGCGCGGCAAGCAGTGCCCACAGTCAGGATATTTCATGAACAAACAAAAAATGACCCCTGGGCAATTAGTCCACGGATTTATCGTTGAGCGTTTTGACCCCCTTCCGAGTATCAATGCAACCATGATCCGTTTGCAGCATCAGGTGACCGGCGCACGCTTTATGCACCTGGAGCGCGATGATGATAACCACCTGTTTGCTGTCGGTTTTCGTACTCCACCCGATGATTCAACTGGGGTTGCCCATATTCTGGAACATACCGCGCTGTGTGGATCAAAACATTTCCCGGTGCGCGATCCGTTTTTCTCAATGCTCAAACGCAGCCTCAACAGCTTCATGAATGCGATGACCGCCAGCGACTGGACCCTCTATCCGTTTTCCAGCATGAACCGGAAAGATTTTCACAACCTGCTTGATATTTATCTGGATGCCGCTTTTTACCCACGTCTGACCCAGCGTGATTTCGGTCAGGAGGGGCATCGTCTTGAATATGCTGTCGGGGATGATTCCACTTCGCCACTTGAATACAAAGGGGTGGTCTATAACGAGATGAAGGGAGCCATGTCCGATCCCTCATCACTGTTGACTCAGCGGCTCGATAAGCACCTTTATCCAACCACCACCTATCGCCACAATTCGGGTGGGGAGCCGGCAGATATTCCCACTTTGAACTGGCAACAGCTGCGTGATTTTCATGCTCGCTATTACCATCCAAGTAATTCCTGGTTTTTCAGTTCGGGTAATCTTGATCTGGCTGAGTTGCTGGGGATTGTTGAAGATCGGGTCCTGAAGAATTTTGAACGGCTCGATTCTGATACCGAAGTTCCTGCTGAACAGCGCCTGGAAGCCCCTTTGCGGGTGACAGAAAACTATCCTCTGGATGCTGGTGAGCCGCTTGAAAAGCGTTCACTGGTTGAGGTCGCCTGGCTCGATTGCGATATTAATGACAGTTTTGGGCGGTTGGCAATGTCGTTACTTTCTGCTCTGTTGCTGGGTAATCCTGCCGCCCCCCTTTACAAAGCACTGCTCGATTCGGGCCTGGGTGCCAACCTGGCTCCGGGAACGGGCTATCATGACGACAACCGAACCACCTATTTTGCCGCCGGTTTACAGGGAACCGATCCTGAGCATGCTGCTGCGATCGAAGAACTGATTTTGCAGACCCTTGAACAGGTCGCCAATCAGGGGTTTCGCCCGGAGCGGATCGATGCTGCGATCCATCGACTCGAATTTTCTAATCGTGAAGTGACAGGAGACAGTTACCCCTATTCACTGTTGTTGCTGATGCGCCTGATCGGCCCCTGGATCCATGGCGGGGATCCCCTTGCAGCGCTGAACTTTGAAGATAACCTGCAACGATTACGGCAGGAACTGGATAAAGGACCATTTTTTGAAAACCTGATCCGCGATCGCTTGCTCAACAATCAACATCGGGTGACACTGTTACTTCAGCCCGATACTGACCTGGGACCACGTGAGGAAGCCGCTGCGCGGGCTGAGCTGGATAAAATTGAGAAGCAACTCAGTGCGACAGAAAAACAACAATTGGTAGCGCAAGCCAAAGAGCTGGCTGCGGCACAGGAAGAGGTGGAAGACCTTTCTTGTTTGCCGACTTTGGAGTTGAGCGATATTCCTCCGAATGAGTCGGCCGTTTCAGTTGAACAACGGCTGGAAAAATCTGTCAGAGAATACTGGTTTGCACAGCCAACCAACGGGATTGGTGTGGTAACGCTCAATTTTGGACTCGACAGTTTGACCGCGGAACAGCGCAAGTATCTGCCGGTCTTCAGCAGTTTGCTGACCCAGATCGGTGCCGGGGAGCGTGATTATCTGCAGATGGCCGAGGCGCTGGAAGCGGTGACGGGTGGAGTTTCGGCACGAACATCACTCCTGGATGATCCGCACGATTCTGACAAGTTTACCGCCAGTTTCGAGCTGAAAGGGAAAGCACTGGTGCGCAATTGCCAGCCACTGTTCGGGTTGCTGCACGATATTTTGCTTACTCCCGCGTTCGGTGATCTACAGCGTATCCACACTGTTTTGAATCAGTTGCAGGTCTCACTGGAAAATTCAGTTCCTCAGTCGGGTCACACCTATGCAGCTAGAACTGCGGCTGCGTCCTTGTCTCTGGTTGGCTGGCAGAGAGAACAATGGACGGGGCTTTCCCAGGTTGCTCTGATTCGCGAACTGGCCGCCAAAACGGTCGCGGAATTAGAACCATTGGCGACCACTCTGACAGAGATTGCCGGTCAATTGTTTAACCAGCAACAATTACGGACGGCAATCACCGTGGAAGCTGAAAACTTTCCCCCATTTAAAAATTCTTTGAGTCAATTGATTGAACAGCTTCCGCTTGAGTCTTCGCGCTTAAAAACGGAGATTGAAAAATTTACATCGCAACCTCTGCGTCAGGGGGTGGTCTGGTCATTGCCGGTTAACTACGTCACTCGGGTCTTTCGTGCGGTCCCTTATTCCCATCCCGATAGTGCCGCATTGGCGGTTCTGGAAAAATTGCTACGGGCAGAATTTCTCCACCGCGAAATACGTGAAAAGGGCGGTGCCTACGGCGGCCTGGCCGGTTACAATGCCGAGGCCGGTCAGTTCAGTATGCTGTCTTATCGCGATCCCCATATCGTGCGCACCTTGCAGGTTTATGATCAAGCCATCGCTTGGGCCGCCGCCGGGGAATTTCCTCCCGATTCGGTTAAGGAGGCGGTTCTGGCAGTCTTTGGTGACCTTGATAAACCACTCTCTCCGGCAGGGGCGGGAGCTGATGAATTTGCCAATATTCGCCAGGGGATGACTTTGGAAATGCGCAATGAGATGCGTCAGCAGCTTCTGGTGGTTGATGGCTCGGCTCTGCAGAAGGTCGCAGAAAAATATCTCAAAAATGGAGAAAGTGCCGTTGCTGTTCTGGCAGGTGAAGCTGCACTACAGCAGGCGAATGGTGAGCTTGGTGATAATTCACTGGAATTACGGAAGATCTGATATTTTTTGTAGGGGCGCTGCTTGCTGCGCCCTGTCAATGTGATTCCAAAAGGGCGCGGCAAGCAGCGCCCCTGCGAGTTATTTATTATCATGCAACAGCAACATTTTTTTGCTACCGCCCCTCTGGGTATTGAACCGTTATTGGCGACTGAACTTGAAGATTTAGGTGTTGCCGAGGTGAAGCAGGAACGTGCCGGGGTCCGTTTTTCCGGCGATCTGCGGATTGCGTATCGGGCGTGCCTCTGGTCACGGCTGGCAAATCGCATTCTGTTGCCCCTGGCCAGTTTTGAAGCTCTTGATGCCGATCAGCTTTACGCCGAGATTCTGGCAATTGACTGGTCGGACCATCTGGCGGTCGATAATTCTTTTGCCGTCGATTGTACTCTGGTTAATTCCAGAATACACCATTCCCAGTATGGCGCTTTGCGGGTCAAGGATGCCATTGTCGATCAGTTTCGCAGTCGCAACGGCAAACGTCCTTCGGTTTCGGTCGAACAGCCCGACTTGCGCCTGAATCTCCATATCTATAAGAACCGGGCCACGATAAGTATTGATCTTTCGGGTGACAGCTTGCACCGGCGGGGCTACCGGATTGATGGTGTTCATGCCCCGCTGAAAGAAAATCTGGCGGCGGCAATTCTGATTCGGGCTGGCTGGCCTGCAATCTGTGCTGCTGGAGGCGCCCTGGTTGACCCCCTCTGTGGTTCGGGAACGTTGCCCCTGGAAGCGGGGTTGATCGCGACCGATACGGCTCCCGGATTGTTGCGCCGCTACTATGGTTTTTTGGGCTGGCAACAGCACGATCACAACCTTTGGGAAGAATTACTGCAAACTGCCTGGCAGCGGCAAGAGATTGGTCTGGCGCAAAAACGTGGCACCATTGTCGGTTATGATGGCCACAACCGGGCCGTCAAGGTTGCCTGGGAACATGCCCAAAATGCCGGATTGGATAAGGTGATCCATTTTGAACGCCGCACCCTGCGTGAATTTGTTGCTCCAGCGAGTAGGAGTGCCGGATTGGTGGTGGCAAATCCCCCCTATGGTGAGCGGCTGGGTGATGTCAGCGAATTACCATCATTCTATAATCTGCTCGGTGAAAAGATGGCGCAACACTGCTCCGGGTGGAAAGCGGCGGTCATTACCTCTGAACCGCAACTGGGGCGGAGTATCGGCTTGCGGGCGGACAAAATCAATGTCCTCTATAACGGGGCGTTGAAGTGTCAGTTGTTGCAGTTTGAATTGGGGGAAAACAATCACTGGCAGTCTCTTGAGGAAGGGGCGGGGAAGGCGGTCAAAAAAACTCTTTCTCCCGGTGCTGAAATGTTTGCCAACCGGTTGCGCAAGAATCTGAAAAAACTCAAAAAACAGGCCGGGCGGGAAAACGTCGATTGTTACCGTCTCTATGATGCCGATTTGCCCGAATATGCCGTTGCCGTCGATCTCTATGGGGATGAAGTTCACCTTCAGGAATATCGGGCACCGAAAAGTATCGATCCGCACAAAGCGGCGCAACGCTTGTGCGATGTAGAGGATGCCGTGCCGCAGGTGTTGGAGATTGTCCCCGATAAAATTCATTTAAAAGTCCGTGAACAGCAGAAGGGGAAGCAGCAGTACGAGAAGCAGGCTCGACGTGGTGTCCTCAAGGAGGTCCGGGAAGGGAACTGTCGTTTTCTGGTTAACCTGACCGATTATCTCGATACCGGGCTGTTTCTTGACCATCGCCTCACCCGGAAAATGATCCAGCAAATGGCTACAGGAACCCGTTTTCTCAATCTGTTTGCCTATACTGGTGCTGCAACTGTTCATGCCCTGATGGGGGGTGCCGTGGCGACGACAACGGTCGATATGTCACGTACCTATCTGGAATGGGTGCGGAAGAATATCGATCTGAACGATTTTGACCCGCAAGAAGAGGAGTTGATCCAGACCGATTGTCTGACCTGGATAGAAACCGCAACGGGGGAGTACGATCTTATTTTTCTCGATCCGCCAACTTTTTCCAATTCTAAAACGATGGATGGCAGCTTCGATGTGCAGCGTGACCATGTCGATCTGCTGAAAAAAACGCTCCGCTTGCTGGCCCCCGGGGGGACTCTGATCTTTTCCAACAACTTGCGCAAATTCAAAATGGATCATGATGCGCTTCCCGGTTTGGAAATCGAAGATATCACGGCAAAAACGATCCCCTTCGATTTTGAACGCAACCCGCATATCCATAATTGCTGGTTGATAAGACGTGATGCATTGTAAGGACGCATTGCATGCACCTTTGCCCCGAAGCACCATTGCGAATTGTTCAGAAGTAAGCTCGGGACTGTCCCCGGCCCCACCAGGGGCTGTTCCGGATGTTTATGGGGTAACGGAGATACGCCGGTTTTAACCGCAAAAGCCTGGGACAGCCCCCATGCGGGGACAGTCCCGTTTTTGCTGACATAGTGAAAAAAGATCAGAGACGCCAAAATGTTCGAACTTGATCCACGCCTGCAGAACGATACCATCACCCTCGGCGATTTTCCCCTCTGTCGTCTGTTGTTGATGAATGACGCAACCTATCCCTGGTTTATCCTGGTGCCGCAGCGCGACGACCTGCAGGAAATCTATCAGTTGTCCAATGACGACCGGAAACAATTCTGGGAAGAATCAAACCGCCTCTCCCTGTGGATGGAGCGGTTTTTCAAGTTCGATAAGTTGAATATCGCAGCACTTGGGAATCTTGTCAGCCAGTTACATTTGCACCACGTTGGTCGGCGTGTTGGTGACCCCGCCTGGCCAAACCCTGTCTGGGGGCATAGTGCCGCCGTACCCTATACCGCCATGGAAATTGAAAAATTATATCAGGTTGTCCAGATCGAATTTGTCGATCTGTCAAGGGTTGATAACTGAGCTTTCTTGTTGGGTGGGGCGTGGGGTTTTTATGGAGCAAGTCAGTTTGTAGCCGTGGTCAACTAAATAAGGTTGGTTTCGTGTTTGTCTTTGCCCTTTTTAAGTCCCCTGAAGCGATCCTCCAGGGGACTTTTTGCCAGCTATTGCCGGGTCAGAGACCGATATCTGATCCGGTGTGGCTGATCAGCATCCTTGCCAAGTCTGCGTTTGCGATCAGCTTCATATTCCGAATAGTTGCCTTCAAACCAGAGAACCTGTGAATTTCCTTCAAAGGCCAGAATGTGGGTGGCGATACGGTCGAGGAACCAGCGATCGTGGCTGATCACAACGGCACATCCGCCGAAGTTCTCGAGGCCTTCTTCCAGTGCCCGTAGAGTGTTCACGTCGAGATCGTTGGTTGGCTCATCAAGGAGCAGTACATTGGCTTCTTCGCGGAGCATTTTTGCCAGATGGACACGATTACGTTCTCCACCCGACAGGACATCCACCTTTTTCTGTTGATCGGATCCGGAGAAGTTGAAACGGGCGACATAGGCGCGGGAATTGACAGACTGCCCGCCAATCTGGAGGATATCCTGGCCACCGGTGACCTCTTCCCAGATGGTTTTGTTGCCATCCAGTTCGCGTCCCTGGTCAACATAACCAAGCTGTACCGTTTCACCAACCTTGAACTCTCCGCTATCGGCTTTTTCCTGGCCGGTAACCATATTGAATAAAGTCGATTTTCCCGCACCGTTTGGACCGATCACGCCAACAATACCACCGGCCGGAAGGTTGAAGTTGAGATTGTCAATTAATAGCCGTTGGTCAAATCCCTTACTGACTTGTTTGGCTTCAACAACCACATTTCCAAGCCGTGGACCCGGTGGAATGTAGAGTTCAAGGGTTTTCTCTTTTTCCAACCCGGCATTGCCAAGGAGTTGCTCATAAGAATTGATCCTTGACCGGGATTTTGTCCGCCGTCCTTTGGGTGACATCCGGATCCACTCCAGTTCACGTTGCAAAGTCTGTTGTCGTTTGCTTTCAGACTTTTCTTCTTTACGCAAGCGCTCCTGTTTTTGATCGAGCCAACTGGAATAATTCCCTTTCCAGGGGATGCCCTGGCCGCGATCCAGTTCCAGAATCCAGCCAGCAACATTATCGAGAAAATAACGGTCGTGGGTGACCGCAATAACTGTCCCCGGATAGCGTTGTAAATGCTGTTCCAGCCAGCCGACCGTTTCAGCATCCAGATGGTTGGTTGGTTCATCAAGGAGGAGGATGTCTGGCTTTTGTAATAGCAATCGGCACAGGGCGACCCGACGCTTTTCTCCTCCCGACAGCACTTTGATGGATGTTTCCGGAGGTGGACAACGGAGTGCTTCTTCGGCCAGTTCGAGCCGGGAATCGAGTTCCCAGGCTTCAGCAGCGTCGAGCCTATCCTGCACCTCTGCTTGCCTGGCAAGCAGCTTTTCCATATCGCAGTCGGGGTTGGCAAAAGCGTTGTTGATCTCTTCAAACTCTGCCAGCAGGTCAACAATCTCCTGCACCCCTTCTTGCACCACCTCCCGAACGGTTTTGGTTTCATCCAGCTGTGGTTCCTGTTCCAGGTAGCCGACACTGTACCCGTCAGATAGTGCTGCTTCGCCGTTAAACTCCTTGTCAACTCCCGCCATAATTCGCAGCAGGGTCGATTTTCCCGAGCCATTCAGGCCCAGCACACCAATTTTTGCGCCGTAAAAATAGGAGAGGGAAATATCCTTGATAATCGGTTGTTTATTGTAGCTTTTACTCACTCGCATCATTGAGTAGATAATTTTTTTGGTATCTTCGCTCATGGTTGTCCCTTTTAAAATCAGTTATTGATACTGGGTAGCGTTCTCTAGTTTTTGACGATTTGCGACTGTATAGCATCAGGCTTATGACGTTGTATAGTTGCTCGGCTCGTTTTTTTGATCCAGACCACTGAGGACCTGAAGGAAACTGTAGGTCAATTGGGGGTGGAGTTTATTCCCGGCAAGATCAAGCATGATCGAGATGATCTGATCAGTTTCCAGAGATTCCTCATAGGCGCGGTGGGTTCTCATGGCGTCATATGTATCTGAAATTGCCGTCATATGGGAACAGATATGTTGTTTCCAGGGACGTGATGTTTGCGGATAGCCCTTATTGTCATAACGCATATGGTGCTCAAATGCAGTGACAACGGCTAATTGTGGAACTCCAGGTGTGTTGAGCAGGTATTCAGCGCCTAAGCGAGGATGCTGTTGCATGATTTGCCATTCTTCTTCATTCAACAACCCGGATTTACTCAGAATGTCGGGAGAGATAAACATCTTGCCCACATCGTGTAACATGGCAGCAATTCCGATATCGTTGAGCAGTTGCCCTTCAATCCCGAGAACTTTGGCTTGCGCCAGATTGAGCATGCAGATATTGGTTGAGTGGGTATAGGTATATTCATCCATTGAGCGTAGTGGTGCTATCGCCATAAATGCATCACTCTGGCTGTTGAATGCATTGACGAAACCGTTGACAATTTCATTGATCCCCGCCATTTCCAGTTTTTGTTTGTTGCGCACGCTCTGGTAGATATCCATAAAACGATCAGCTTCAGAAGCGGCTATTTCATCTAAATCCAGATCGGCAAACTGTTGGGAGGCGGGATTTTTATAACGGATCTCAATCTGCCCGAAGTGAATGTTTTCGCTGCCTTTGATGTCAATCTTTTTATCTGGAGTTTTGCTGAGAATATTGATGAGGCCGAGGAGTTCCTCTGCGTAGACATCGGGTTCTATCTGCAGGTGGCCGATCCCATTTCTTGCCAGAGCTTCAAGAAGTCGATCAACTGCCAGGTTTTTAGCAACGGGGGTGTTGGCGAAAATCAGCTGCCCGTCAATAACTTTCAGCGTGACAGTGCTGTGAAGATTAAAAAGCTGGTGAAGTTCGTTCAAGGCCTGTTTGTTTAAACGCAGAACCTGACGGTGCTCAGGGTGGTACAGAGCAGCGTTGGCAGCAGCCGTTGTTATCAGTCTGATCACCTTCTGGAGGTGGGTATCTTGAGATTTGCTCATTGGCCTCTCCCGGAAAATTCCTGTCGTTGTCGCATCGCCTGCCTGGCCAGTTGTTTATGTCTACCTTGAGTCAGTTCATTGAGTAACTTTTCTGCTGAAGATCCGGGGAATAGAGCCAGATTCTGGAATATTTCGGTATGCAGTTGTTTGATCCGGCGCGAGACAAGTAACCCTTGTTTCTGCAGTATGCGGCGTAGAACCGGCAGGCTGTTTTTATTGCCGATCCGTGTCAGGGCCCGGATTGTCTGCTTTTGCAGTTCCATCTCCGCGTCACTGTCTGGAACGCTGCCAAGATAGTTGTGGAGGATTGAAAGAACCGTTGAATCTCGACTGAGATCAGCTATCTGTGTGGCTGAAAGACGAGCCTCGGGGTCTTCACTCTGTAGTTCTTTCAGCAGTTGTCGGTTGGCTGTCGCAGGATTACAGGAAAACAGGTTCCGCATCACTTCAACGCGTACCTTCGGGTGGGGGTGCCCGGCGATTTGGTGGAGCACTTTGACACTGTTAGGGTGCAGATCCTTGCCCAGAACAATCAACAGGTTCCGCACCAGGTACCAACGTTCGTCCTGGAGAGAGCGGACCATCATCTGCTCGGCATCTCCACCGATTTGTTCCAGAATATCCATCCAGAATTGCCGTTCAGACCATTTTGGAGCGAGACCGAGATGTTCAATAACCCGTTCGCCATAAGGTTCTCCGACAGCGATGATATAATTGGCGATATCCTGATGTTTTTCTTCCTCCCAGAGATCGATACCATCCAGAACCTCTGACATAAAACTGGGCTGGGCATGATTTGATAGCACTTTCTCATCAAAAATACTGGCGGAGGAGTTGCCACTGAACAGGTACTTGGACCAGTTGAGGTGGATTTCGCGCAGGGTGACAAAATCTCCCGTATCTAAAAAATATCGCGACAGGTCGAGCAGGTTCTGTTGAATTGTTTCTTCCTGCTCAGGGTCAAGCTGGGTGTGCAACATTTCGAAAATGATTGCAGCGCAATTCTGTTCAACTCCCTGATTTTCAATTTGTGACCTGAGTTTTTGCTTTTCATCCTCAGGGATATTACCGATGACGTTGTCACCGAGGATATTGAAGAGTGCGGACTGATAGCTGTCCGGCATGTACAGGTCTTGCCGTTCTTCACTGAACAGGACGTTAAGTCGGGCGCGAACCATATCTTCTGCAAGTGGTGCCGATTTTGTTTTGACTGTGTGGTGAAATGCCCGGTCCTGGGTGTTGGCCAGATTGTCGATCAGGCCGAACAATCGTGACGAGAGGTTCAGCTCTTGTCGATTCTTGCCTGCAATCGTATTCTGGAGAAGCTGGGGTGGAATTTTTTGCAGAATGTGTGGCGCATCATCTCGATGTCGGTCAAGGGTGTGGAAGGCGCTATTGAGAAACTCCTGCTGTGCTTCAGGGGATAACTGCTCAAGTAATGAAACGAGCTTTTTATCGTTATCCGTTTGTGCTTGCCCCCCTTTATGTTGGAGGCTGTTTTCGATAAACAGGTTGATTGATCGGGATGAACTCTCACGTTCAGTCTGGCTGCCAACAAGCTTCTGATTGAAAATGTCTGCGACAACATCAAGGTCAAAAGACTCTCCAGACCTCCCAAAGTCGAGGATGCCATTGTGGAGCCCCCGAATGAAATTTTCCCACAATAGCCCTTCTTCTTCCGGGGGCTGGCCGATCAGATCCTGACTGGACTGGAAGGCATCATAATCAATCGGAACAACTGAAATATGGTCGATCTGTTGTTGCTCGAGTAATTGATCAAAACCGCCGCATGATTCTATGGTGTGTCGGTCAGAGCGGAGCAGTTGGTTAAAACGGATCAGCTCCGCATCGGTTATCCCGCTGCGGAAACTGATCGATGCGATGCCAAGTGCGGAGAAAAATTGAGCAAATTGTTGATTGGTTGGATCTTCTTTGTCGAGCCAGAGTTGTTCAAAATAGAGAGCATCCGGAGCAATGCCTAGAGTGATGACTGGATCGGAATGGAACAGCTCTTTGAGCGTTTCCAGAGTGTTGCCGACACTGGCGGTAATTTGCGGATGCTCCGGAGGGTAGAGTGATAATTTACGCCGAGAGATATTCAGCTCATGAAGAAACGCTGTAAGGAGCGGTTTGTCTTGATCTGCCATTGGATTTTCGGTGATTTTCTGGCTCACATCTCCCCCGAAAGTTGTTTTGAAATATAGTAACGGGCGACTCGCAGCCCGTTTCCCTCAGTGACGGTGACAGTCCGTCCCTGTGTAACCGTGAGAGACATAGGAGGCCAACATCAGGATTATCACTCCGGGTAGCACCTCCCCGTCGCACCCATCGAACGGGGTTGCCGGAGGTAAGTAACTCGCTACGTCGTGAGGCGGGCGGGAGAAG
>LLYT01000015.1 GCA_002049545.1 Deltaproteobacteria bacterium tcs-42
TAACCGGATCCCCGTGAAAAAGAAGCGAAACGGATTGTCAAAGATCGTTATGCAAGCAAAGCCGGTGCTGGAGCAATTTCAAAATCTTTTACAATATGCTGTCGGTACTCAGCTCCGGAGAACCATCTGGGGCGGTATCGCGCAACCGCAACCTTTGTATTGTGGATAGGACCGTAGTTTTTTTACCTGGACCGAAGGTTCTTTCTCATTTCGCCTCGAAGAAATGCAGTCGTTTGGCAGTGCTTTATTAAATCCACTCGATTTTATGCTGGAGAAAGGACTCAGTTCACAACGTTTGGTTGTCAAAGGGGAGAAGATTGCCGCCCTTGGTCGTGATACCCCAATCGATGATGCTCTGATTGAACATGAGTTGGCAGAACTGCAAGACCAGCAGAATCAACACGGATTAGACTTACTCCGGGGCATGTTGGCAGAATTGGAACATCCAGAGCTCGGTGGTGGAATTATCCTTTTGATCCTCCGCTATGCCAGCGAGATTATGAATCGAGCTATTATGTTTGATGTCAGGGGGAGCCAGCTGGTCGGGTTGGGGCAGTTCGGGTTGACGGGTCAGAACGCTAGCGCGGATGAACTGGTACGCAAATTGTGCTTGCGGATCGATTCGGGATCGGTCTTTGGCCAGGCACTGAAAGATAAGGTTGTCGTACGCTCTGCCCTGAGAGATACTGTGGCGGAGAAAAGTCTGAAAGAATTCTTAAACGGAACACCTGATGGAAGTTTTCTTGGACCTCTGGTGAGTGATGGCAAAGTTATTGCGCTCTTGTATGGTGATAATTATCCTTCAAATCAACCCATTCGTGCTGCAAGTGCTTTTGAAGTCTTCCTTTCACAAGCAGGATTAGCTATGGAGCAGGCATTACACGGGGCTGTTTCCGGTTAAACATAGATCTTCAGTTCTTTTTTGTTATAATTTAACAGGATATGCTCTCATGTGGAGGTTGTGATTATGCAAAAAAAGATTCTGATAGTTGAAGATGAGGAGAGCTTGCTCAAGCTGGAAAGCATCCTTCTGACGACCAAAGGTTATCTGGTGCAGGGGGCAACAACTGGTTTGGCGGCCCTTGACGCCGTTGCTGCAGAGCCTCCAGATTTGATACTGCTGGATATTATGCTTCCCGGGTTGGATGGTTTTGAGGTCTGTCAAAGGATCAAGCAGAATCCGGAGACACGCAGCATTCCAGTCATTCTTTTGACGGCGAAAAAGACTCCTGAAGATGTCGCTCGTGGTGAAGAGGTCGGCGCTGACCAATACATAACCAAACCTTTTAAATCGGCTATGGTCATGGAAACAATTGAACGGTTCTTGAGCCAGCATTGAAAAACCACCGTAACGCCGTGGGGCGGACTTTTTGCGCCGCCATCTGTGTTGATATGTCCCATTTGTTGATGGAGATTCCGAAGAATGTATACTGCTAAAGTTCTGGTGGTTGATGACTCACCGACAATGAGGCAGTTTATTGTTCTTGCCTTGCAACGACTTCCTGGTTTGCAGATTGATGAAGCTGGCGACGGTGTTTCTGCATTGAAACACCTGTCCTCCGAAACGTACCATCTTCTTTTGACCGATATTAATATGCCGATGATGGATGGTTTAAGGCTGGTTGGTTTGATTCGTAATGACCCTGTTTATACAAAACTTCCAATTATTGTCATTACAACTGAAGGAGCAGAAGTGACTCGGGAGCGGGCAATTGAGGCCGGGGCAAATGAATATATCACCAAACCTTTACAGACCACCCGTCTTATAGAGGTTGTCCGCCGGCTCCTTGACCCGGAGACGCAGCAAGGCTGAGTCGCGGCCTTGACAGGCTGGTGTGAACATGTAATAAGTTCAATGTTATTTTTAGTGTTGAAGTCAATTTTATATTCAGGAGGCGCAGTTGGCAAAAGAAGAAGCAATTGAAGTCGAAGGGGTTGTGGTAGAGCCGTTACCAAATGCGACGTTTCGGGTTAAGCTGGACAATGATCACGTTGTTTTGGCCCATATCTCCGGGAAAATGCGCAAGTACTATATCCGCATACTTCCTGGCGATCGTGTCACCGTTGAATTGTCTCCCTACGACCTGACTCGTGGTCGTATCACGTACCGGGCTAAATAGCTTGACAGTTTTATTGTGATCCGGTTTTGACCCCGGTGCAATGATAAATATAAAGCAGCTCTTTTTCTCAATACTTTGCTTATAACGATACCGGCCTGTGCCGGTTTTCGTGTATATACTCTATTTTGACAGGTAACGGTGTCGCAACCCGTTGCGGAGGACATATGGAAAACCATTACAACCCAAAAGAAGTTGAATCCAAGTGGCAACAAAGTTGGCAGGAGAAGCAATCTTTTTGTGCTTCCGTCGATTCTGATAAAGAAAAATATTATCTATTGGAGATGTTTCCATATCCCTCCGGTCGTATTCATATGGGGCACGTGCGGAATTATGCAATCGGTGATGTCGTTGCTCGTTTTAAGCGGATGCGGGGCTTCAGTGTTCTTCATCCGATGGGGTGGGACGCTTTTGGGATGCCGGCTGAGAATGCTGCCATTGAACACGGCATTCATCCGGCTAAGTGGACCTATGAAAATATCGACAGTATGCGGCAGCAATTGCAAAGAATTGGCCTCTCGTACGATTGGCAGCGCGAGTTTGCAACCTGTGACACCGATTATTATCGCTGGGAGCAGTTGATATTTCTGAAAATGTTTGAAAAGGGACTGGCCTACAAAAAAGGTTCTTCTGTTAACTGGTGCGAGGATTGTCAGACTGTCCTTGCCAATGAACAAGTTGAAGATGGTTGCTGCTGGCGCTGTCATAATCTGGTTCAGCCTAAAGAGTTGGAACAGTGGTTTTTTAAAATCACCAATTATGCCGATGAGCTTCTCGACTGGACCGATAAATTATCAGGTTGGCCTGAACGGGTGTTGTCAATGCAGCGCAACTGGATTGGCAAGAGTTACGGCTGTGAAATTGAGTTTCCGGTCGTAGAGAGTGATGAGAAAGTCAAAGTTTTTACCACCCGTCCCGATACTTTATTTGGCGCAACATTCATGAGTCTGGCCCCGGAACATCCTTTGGTTAAGTCGTTGGTCACCGCCGACCAGGAAGAAGACGTTAATCAATTTATTGCTGCGGTAGAGCGACAGGATAAGGCCGATCGAACCAGTGGTGACCTTGAAAAAACAGGAATTTTTACCGGGTCATACTGTGTCAATCCTCTCACTGATGAAAAAATTCCAGTCTTTCTCGCCAACTTCGTCCTGATGGACTATGGCACCGGTGCCGTTATGGCTGTTCCTGCTCATGATCAACGTGATTTTGAGTTTGCGCAAAAATATCAGTTGCCAGTCAAGGTGGTGATTCAGCCCGAAGGTGAGGAGCTGGCAGCCGAACAACTGACAGAGGCATTTACCGATTCTGGATTGTTGACCAATTCCGGTCAATTTGATGGCATCGATAATGAAACGGCAAAAGAGCAGATTGCCGTTTTTCTGGATGAGCGAGGTGAGGGCAGCAAGACGGTCAATTATCGTTTGCGAGATTGGGGGGTATCGAGACAACGTTATTGGGGGACACCGATTCCGATTGTTTATTGTGACAGTTGTGGTGCGGTGCCTGTTCCCGAAGAAGATTTGCCGGTCTTATTGCCAACGGATGTTGAGTTGACCGGCGAAGGGGGCTCACCTCTGGCTCGGCATAAAAATTTTTTGCAGGTTGACTGCCCGAAATGTGGAAAGCCGGCAAAACGTGAATCAGACACCTTTGATACTTTTGTTGAAAGTTCCTGGTATTTTGCCCGCTATGCATGTCCCCATTATACTGACGGCCCGTTAGACAGGCCGGCTGCGAATCACTGGTTGCCGGTCGATCAGTATATTGGTGGAATTGAACATGCTGTCATGCATTTGCTCTATGCCCGTTTCTTTACTAAAGTTTTGCGGGATCTGGGAATGCTGGATATCGATGAACCATTTACCAATCTCTTGACTCAGGGAATGGTCTGCAAGGAAACTCAGCGCTGTCCTGAACACGGTTGGTTGTATCCAGAGCAGGTGGCGGATGGAAAGTGTACTCTTTGTGGCCAGACGGTTGAGTTGGGTCGCACTGAGAAAATGAGTAAGTCGAAGAAAAATGTTGTCGATCCAAATCAACTGATTGATCAATATGGTGCCGATACGGCACGGTTATTTTCCCTGTTTGGTGCTCCTCCTGAAAAAGATCTGGAATGGAATGAGCAGGGGGTGGAGGGGTGTTTCCGTTTTCTCAATCGGGTTTGGAGAGCGGTCACAGATAACCTGGAATTGATAACGGCAGCGGCGATTCCCGATAATGTTGCAGGAGAAGCGGCGGAGTTACGCCGTAAAACCCATCAGACGATCAAGAAGGTCAGTGAAGATGTCGATGGTCGCTTTCATTTCAACACCGCTATTGCGGCAGTGATGGAGTTGGTCAATGCGATCTATGCGTTTAAATCACGGCAGGAAAATCCGGGAGTTTTACGTGAAGCACTGGAGGCCGTCGTCTGTCTCTTGAATCCATTTGTCCCCCATATTTGTGAGGAGCTGTGGCAGTTATTAGGGCATCAACAGGGGGTTGAGGCTTCAGGTTGGCCCGTCTGGGATGAGGCGGCTCTGATTGCTGAAGAAATTGCACTCGTAGTGCAGGTGAATGGCAAAGTACGTGGCAAGATTACCGTTGCTGTCGCTGCAGATAAGCAATCAATTGAAGCCGAAGCTTTGGCCGAGCCCAACGTGCAACGTTTTATCGATGGAAAGCAGGTTCGTAAAATTATTGTCGTTCCTGGTCGATTGATTAATATTGTGGTGGCATAATGAGGTTTCTTGTTCTGTTGGCCATAATGCTTTGTTTGGCGGGGTGTGGTTATCATTTTCCGGGACAGTCTGGCTCTTTGCCTGGAGGAGTTGAAAAACTCTATATTCCGTTGTTTGGCAATAGAACGGCCGAACCGCAGCTCGAATATCAAGTGACCAGTCAGGTCAGTGAAGTTTTTTCACGCAATAGTCACATTTCTCAAAAAGAGACCCCTGGCCACGCTGAGGCGATCCTGGAGGGGACAGTGCGGGGTTATAAGACCCGGGCTCTCTCTTATGATAGTCAGGATGATATCGGTGAATATCGCTCGACAATGATACTCGATGTACAACTGCGTCTGGCTGAGACCGATGAGCTGCTGTGGGATGGTACGGTCAGCTGGAGCGCAGAATACAGTTCCGCTGACGACAAAAGTGTTCAGGAAGATTTGGAGCAGCAGGCGATTGACGAAATAACTTTGCGCCTGGCAGAAGAACTTCTCTATCAGCTACTTGATGATTTTTAGTCGATGAATGCTGACGAGCTATACCGCAGGTTGCGTTCGAATCAGGTTCCCGAACTAATTTTTCTCTGCGGTCAAGAACAATATCTTGTTCAGCGAACGGCACGTTCTGTCAGGCAGGCCGTTTTATCTGACGAAAATGATGATTTCAACGATAATCAATTCTACGGGAAAGAGGCTAGTGCCGCTTTAATTCTCGAAGCGGCAATGACTTATCCGGTTTTTGCTGCAAAAAGGCTGGTGACGGTTAAAGATGCACATCAGTTGCCGGCCCCAGAGTTAGAAAAAATCCTCCCCTATCTGGAAAATCCGGTATCCGGAACCTGCCTATTGTTTATCGCCGACAAGATCGATAATCGCCGCAAATTTTTCCAGCAATTCAAAAAATATGGTGCGCTGGTTGAATTTAAACCATTGTCAGAGCGAGAAATTCCACAATATGTTCGCAATACACTCAATCGCCATGATGTGAAAATTTCAGCAGATGGCTTGGGTATTTTTTGTTCAATGGTCAGCAGCAACCTGCATGAAGTTCATACGGAGCTGGATAAGTTATTAACTTATATTGGTACTGCTACGCTGATTGATGTCAAAGATGTTCAGGCGGTCGTATCCAGGGGGCGGTCTGAAAATATTTTTGAATTGGGAAATGCTGTTGGCCGTGGCGATATTGCAAAGGCGTTGACACTGGTCATGCGGCTTGGTGCTGCAGGTGAGGCACCGCTGAAAATATTATCGCTCCTGGTCAGACACTTTCGACAGCTTTGGAAGGTGCGAGAGTTGCAGGTTCAGAAATGTCCAGCCAAAGAGATTGCCAGGCTTGCCGCAGTCCCTTTTTTTATTGTTGATGGTTTGATCCAGCAAGGTAAGCAATTTTCGCGCAAGGATTTTATTGACGCGCATGAACTGTTTCTCGAAACGGACCTTGCTATGAAGTCGAGCGGTGCAGACGCGGCTGCTTTGCTTGAAAGTCTGGTATTGCGTTTAGCGAAGAAAAGAACCATACGAAAAACGGGATCACTTTGAGCGATCCCGTTTTTCGTATAATCATACTGTAACAATAATCAAGTTAGTCCAGTGTATTGACCAGTTTGGTGAGTCGGGAGATCTTCCGACTGGCAGTTGCCTTGTGGATGACCCCTTTGGCTGAAGTTCTGGCAATATAGGGAACCGCTTTTTCCAGTGCGGCTTGTGCGGCTGCTTTGTCGCCTGCAGAAACGGCTTCACGAACTTGTTTAACCAGGTTGCGCATAGAGCTCCGGATATGTGTATTGCGTGCTTGGCGCACCGCACTTTGTCTGTTACGTTTTGCTGCTGATTTGTGATTGGCCACGAGTTGTTCTCCTTGTTGATGGTAGGTTTGACTCTTAAAGTGTCGCGATAGTAGGGATATGTCGCTCCCTTGTCAAGTTAGAAAAAGATAATTATTTAGAAAATATTACGCATCTTCAAACTGTTATGGCTGATCAGAATGGGATTAAAAATCTTAAATGACTGAGAAGAGAAAAATTGCTGCTGCGACTACAGTGATGGCTTCGGCAACCTCACTCAGTCGTATTGCCGGTTTGATCCGAGATGTTGTTGTTGCCCGTCTGTTTGGTGCCGGGATGGTGACCGATGCATTTTTTATGGCATTCACCATTCCCAATGTGTTGCGTCGATTCTTTGGTGAAGGATCATTGACCGCTGCTTTTGTGCCGACATTTTCTGAAGTTTTTCATCAGCGTGGTGAAAAAGAAGCGCAGCAGTTAGCGAACCGTTGTGTCAGCTTGTTACTGCTGATCATGCTGGTTGTGGTCTCTCTGGGTATTCTGTTTTCTCCCTGGATTGTTCAGGGGATAGGTTTCGGTTTTGGACAGGTTGAAGGGAAGCTACTGCTGACCGATCATTTGAATCGAATCATGTTTCCCTATATCGGTTTGGTGTCGATATTGGCTTTATTGACCGGTATTTTAAATGTCCGGGGCCATTTTTTCGTTCCATCCCTCTCTCCATTGTTTCTCAATCTGGCTATGATCCTTAGTGCTCTGACTATGGGGCAAATGTTTGCGCAGCCGATTTATGCTTTGGCGGTTGGTGTATTGTTGGGTGGGGTTGTACAGTTACTCATCCAGTTTCCGGTTTTATGTCGCTATCAGATTCGGCTGCGGTTCGATTTCAACTTCCGGGGTGATCCTTATCTACGCAAGATCATGACCCTCATGCTGCCCGGTATTGCTGGTGTTGCCATCTATCAGATCAATATCATTGTGACCCGGCTTCTGGCTTCCTTTTTGCCGGAGGGGAGTGTTTCATATCTATACTATGGACAGCGCCTGTTTGAATTTCCTCAAGGTATTTTTATTGTTGCTCTGGCTCAGGCCGCTCTGCCAATGATGAGTCGACAGGTCGCTGAGGATGATCACGTTGGTCTACGACAATCTTTAACCTTCGCCATGACCCTGATTACACTGTTGACCCTCCCCGCTATCATCGGGCTGATCATTTGTGCCAAACCGATCTATTCGTTGTTTTTCTTCGGCGGTGAATTTGACTTAAGGGCTCTTGAGAATACGGCACTTGCACTGATTTGCTACGCGCCCGGACTGATATTTGTTGGTTATAGCCGGATTGCAGCACAAACATTTTATGCCCTGAAAGACACGAAAACGCCAGTATGGATTTCGTTCTGGACACTGCTGGTCAATCTGATTCTAGGATTATTTCTCATGCAGTTCTATGGATTTATCGGCTTGGCCATTGCTTTGACTGTCGCTTCCATGTTTAACGCGTTGCTGCTGCTGGTATTATTACAGCGTAAGGTCGGTACTTTTTTTCAAAAGGCTCTTATTGTGCCAATTATAAAAGTTCTGCCTGCCTGTTTGCTGATGGCAGTGGCTGTTTCAGCATTTCTCAATTCAGTTGATTGGTCACAGGGTGGATTGTTGCTGAATAAGTCACTTGTCCTGTCTCTGGCTGTTATTGTTGGAGCTTTGATCTATTTTGCATGCTGTTACCTGTTTAAAGTCGATGAAATTCAACAGGGGTGGCAGCTGTTACGGCGCAAGAAATAGTGTTTTCAATACTGCCGAAAATGGATCTCTCCCCGTTGAATTTTGAGATCCAGCCATTTTTTCAACCAGATTTTGACGAATTGTCTGGTCACTGGTGTCAGAAGACAGAATCCAAACAGGTCGGTACAGAATCCTGGGGTTAAAAGGAGCAGCCCCCCGGCAAGAATCATTGCTCCATCCATGATCTCCTCGGCAGGAATCCGGCCCTGGTTCAGATCAGTTTGAATTCGATGCACCAAGTTGAATCCTTGACTTCTGGCCAGATAGGCACCAGCAATTCCAGTTAAAAAAATCATCCCGATTGTAGCTCCTGCACCAATCTGACGACCCGCTTCGATGAGTACATAAAGTTCAATTATTGGCACTAATGTGAAGAGAATCAAGAGTTTTGCAAACATCCGGAGAACCTTTCATAAGAAAATGTAAATATTGTATGGGCACTATATGGTATTTTGACTTAACGACAATAATTATTTACTAACTAGTTGATAATACTGATAAAATAAATTGATTAAAAAATAGGCAAGCTGCTGTAGTTGTCTGGTTTTGCTGTGCTGTAGATGTTTTCCACAGCTTTATGCTCATCTTTTCCACGCTATTTGTGGATTGAATGTAAAAACTATTATTTTTCACGACCTTTGCAATTGATGACTACAAAAATACTCTTTTAAATGTCAAAACCGGTCATCACTTGCAGGTTTTTTTTGCGCAATAAATCTTCTGCATCGATGCCCAGTGAAATGGCAAGTTGGGTGGTGCCAAAGAGTATATCTCCAAGGATGTTTTCAAATTGTTGTTGAGTTGTCCCTGGTTCCGCTATTACCCGGGACAGGTTGGAAAAATGAAGTT
Organism: Deltaproteobacteria bacterium tcs-42; assembly: GCA_002049545.1. Taxonomy (GTDB): domain Bacteria; phylum Desulfobacterota; class Desulfuromonadia; order Desulfuromonadales; family Geopsychrobacteraceae; genus Desulfuromusa. Next base: position 9,246 of record LLYT01000015.1, read on the forward strand.
GCATATCAACCATCTGTGACGATTTGCTGGTTGGATCCATTTTTTTTGCAATTTTGGTGGCTTGTTTCAGACCCGGAAGGTTTTTGGGGATGCGCTCCATCAAGCTGTCCCCTTTTCCTTGCTCTGAACGTTCTTGTTGCTTGATTTCTTCCCAGCGCTGAGCATGTTCATGAACATCTGCATCTGCAAAAACATGAGGGTGTCTGCGAATCAATTTGCTGCCAATCGATTCTGCAACGTCGGCCAGCCCGAACTTGTTAAGCTCCTGGAAAATTTGCGCGATAAAGACGACTTGAAGTAATAAGTCTCCTAGTTCATCTCTAATATCGGCACTATTATCGCTATCGATAGCTTCCAGAAGTTCATAAGTTTCTTCAAGTACGTAGGGCTTTAATGTTTCCGGGGTTTGCTTCTGATCCCAGGGGCAACCACCGGGTGAGCGTAGTGTTGCCATAATGTCAACCAATTTAAGGATTTCATCGGCTGTATCAGTGTTTGCTGCTGTCAAGGTTATCTCCTGTGGGGATTGAATTTTAATCTGTTCTGGGTCGGTAAAATGCCAACTCACAGTCACTTCACTTTTGCCATTAATTAACAATGTGGAGATATATAAAAAAACCTTGCAAAACGTGGGTGGATGGGCTAGAAAATGCCCATTCTGAACACTGGGAGGCCATCCTTTTGGCTTGACATGGTTTTGTCGCTCTCTATACTGTATTATTTGCCTTGGTGGTGATAGTGCGTCTTGAGTTAGAAGATATCAAAGGAGGGGAGTTGGAGCAAGAGTACTCCTGCTCTTTGTCCGATTTTTCCGACCTTATTGATATTGCTGATGATGGTGGTCCAAAATTCAGTGAACCGCTGCAATTCCAGTTACGCTTTCAGCGGACGGGTCAGTTTGTAGAAGTTGATGGACACCTTGATGCCGAAGTCGAACTGAAGTGTGGTCGCTGCTTGCTCGATTTTAAGCAGTCCCTTGCTGAATCATTTGCACTCACATTTGTACCGCAACGCAAGGACCACGAAACTGAAGAAGAGGTTGAGCTGAAAACGGGTGAGCTTGGTCTGATCCCTTACGAGAATGATATATTGGAACTGCAGGAGCCGTTGCAGGAACAGCTGCTTATGGCTGTGCCGATCAGTCCGGTTTGCAAAAAATCGTGTCGGGGCCTTTGTCCAGAGTGTGGCATAGACCTCAATGCAGTCAAATGCGATTGCACCCGAAAACCTTTTAATAATAAATTTAACGTTCTGGCTAGTATTGATGTTAAAAAGTCCTGATTATTTTTAATCGGGCAATAGTCCAATAAACTGCTTTATTGTGAAAAAAATTATTTGTTTGATAGCAAGGAGAAAGTAAATGGCGGTACCAAAGAAGAAAACTTCTAAATCGAGAAAAAATATGCGTCGTTCTCATGATGCGATTACTGCACCTGGCATTTCTGCGTGCCCGCAATGTCAAGAACCTAAATTGCCACATCGCGTGTGCCCACATTGCGGAACCTATAAAGGTAAAGAAATTATCAGTAGCGACGAAGTCTGATCCGGGCCAACATCGATCATGTCTGTGAAAATTGCTATTGATGCTATGGGGGGGGATAACTCTCCCGCTGTTGAGGTTGCTGGAGCTGTTGCTGCCTGCCGTGAGTGGGGTTGCAAGGTTGTGCTTGTTGGTGATACCGCACGGATTCAGGCAGAAATTGAACAGCATCAGACCCATGGTTTGAGCCTTGAGATTCATCACGCCAGCGAAATTGTTGGTATGCATGACGCACCGTCAGATGCGCTGCGCAAGAAAAAAGACTCGTCGATTCGCGTCGCTTTTGATCTGGTGCAACAGGGGGAGGCTTCTGCCGTTGTCAGTGCCGGTAACTCCGGGGCCATTATGGCTTGCGGCATGTATGTCTACGGACGAGTCAAAGGAATTGAACGGCCTGCTATCGGCACATTTTTGCCCAACCTTAATGATCAGACAATGGTCCTTGATATGGGAGCGAATGTCGATTGCAAGGCATCTCATCTGTTTCAATTTGCCACAATGGGCAGCCTCTATGTCGAGCTTTTGCTCGGTAAATCCCAGCCACGGGTGGGCTTGCTCTCTAACGGAGAGGAAGAGAAGAAGGGCAATGATTTAACCCGGGAAACCCACCAACTGTTGAAAAACTCACAATTGAATTATATTGGATATGTCGAGGGCGGTGACGTTTATAATGGTTCGGTCGATGTTGTTGTCTGCGATGGTTTTGTCGGCAATGTCCTGCTGAAGGTTTCAGAGGGGCTGGCTGTTGCGATCAGTACGATGCTGAAACAAGAGATTGAGGGACGTTTCTGGGCTAAGCTCGGTTATTTATTCAGTCGCCCGGCATACTCAGCTTTTAAGAAGAGAACCAATCCTGCCGAATACGGCGGGGCTCCATTACTGGGTATTGGCGGTGTCGGGATTGTCTGCCACGGTCGCTCTGACCCGATGGCTGTCAGTATCGCGATTCGACAAGCAGGTGAATATGCGAAGATTCGTTTTGAAGAAAAACTGGCAACTTTGCTCTGAAAGTTGAGTTTGCTCGAAAATTTTCCGCTAAAGGAGTCACCATAAATATGAAAGCTCGAATTGTCGGCACAGGCTCTTATCTGCCCGAACAAACAAGGACAAACTACGATCTTGAAAAAATGGTTGATACCAGCCATGACTGGATTGTTGCCAGGACCGGGATTGAGGAGCGTCGTATAGCTGATGCGACTGAATGTACCTCCGATATGGCAACCATTGCGGCACAACGTGCAATGGATATGGCCGGTGTGACTGCCGATGAGATTGACATGATCGTTTTGGGAACCATCACCGGCGATTATCCCTGGCCCGCGACTGCCTGCATTGTCCAGGCTAACCTGGGTGCAAAGAACGCTTTTGCCTACGATGTTTCAGCAGCGTGTAGTGGCTTCCTTTATGCTTTATCGAGTGCCAATGATTTTATTGTCGCTGGTCGTGGTAAGCGGGTGCTGGTGATTGGTGCCGAAACATTGAGTCGCGCTGTCGACTGGACCGACCGCAACACCTGCGTCCTTTTTGGCGACGGTGCCGGGGCAATATTGTTGGAAGCACAGGAGAGCGATTCAGGAGTGTTGTCCTGTCATCTTCATTCAGATGGTAATTTCCTTGAACTTCTTTATCAGCCGGGATTTGGTGCAAAACATCCGGTGTCTGTCGAAGGGATAGGAGCGCGGCTGTCATATCTGAAGATGCAGGGGAATGAAGTTTTTAAAGTTGCAGTTCGATCATTGACTGAAGTCTCAAAAGAGGCATTGGCAGCAAACGGCTATACCAGTGCTGATGTCGGACAGTTTATCCCCCATCAGGCCAATTTACGGATTCTGGAAGCAACGACGAAGCGTCTTGGTTTGACCGAGGAACAGAGTTTCATCAATGTGCACAAGTATGGCAATACCTCAGGGGCTACAATTCCGATAGCGATTGATGAAGCATACCAACAGGGGCTGTTGAAAGAGGGAGATCTCATCCTTTCAGCTGCTTTTGGTGGTGGTTTTACCTGGGGCTCAGCCTTAATCCGCTGGTAGATTGATCGACAGTGTTCTATGATGCACGCGCAAAAAAGCATAGGATGGCTATGCAGAAATTTCGTCCTGCAAGGCCTGGTGGTTTTTCAGGGGCGATGCCGGCAACCTGTAGGTCGAGGTCCTGAAAAAAACAGCGTAACACCGTAGGGCAGATTTTTTACGACGCCATCTTCTATGGATCACACTTAGGGAATCAAAACAATGGATGCATTTGTCTTTCCAGGGCAGGGCTCACAATATCCGGGGATGGGAAAAGATCTTGCGGAGAATTTCAATGTCGCCAAACTGGTATTTGAAGAAGCCAATGATGCTCTTGGTTTTGATATTGCGGCACTTTGTTTTTCTGGATCAGAAGACGATCTGAAACTGACGGCCAATACACAGCCGGCAATCCTGACAGCGAGTGTTGCTGCGCTACGTGTTCTTCAGGAAGAAACCGATTTAAACCCTGCTTTTACAGCAGGTCATTCTCTTGGCGAGTATTCTGCTCTGGTTGCCTCTGGTGCGCTTGATTTTTCTGCTGCTGTAAAAACGGTGCGGCAACGTGGCACTTATATGCAGGAGGCTGTTCCGGTCGGCGTTGGTGCTATGGCGGCAATTATGGGAATTGAGGCGGCGGCTCTTTTACAGCTCTGTCAGGATGCGGCAGCAGGGGAAGTTGTCGCTCCGGCTAATTATAACAGCCCCGGACAGATTGTGCTTGCTGGGCATACGACTGCCGTAGAGCGAGCCATTGTTCTGGCAAAGGAGCAGGGGGCGAAACGTGCACTGCTTTTACCTGTCAGTGCTCCATTCCATTCATCTTTGATGGCTCCGGCGGCCCAACGCTTGCAAACCGATCTTGATTTGATCAATGTCGCAGCGTTGCGTTGCCCGGTCGTCAGCAATGTAGAAGCGACTCCCTGTCAGGATGAAACCCGCATCAAAGCACTTTTGGTTGAGCAGGTTTGTGCGCCGGTTCGCTGGGAGGAATCGATTTTAAAAATGAAGGAATTGGGAGTGACCAGGTACGTGGAGATCGGCCCCGGTCGGGTTCTCTCAGGTTTGATCAAGCGGATAGATCGATCGGCAAAACAACAAAATGTTGGCGATGTTGCCAGTTTGAAAAAACTTCAGGGGTAATATGATATATTATCCTTTCATCAGAGTTTAAGAGGAGTTCGTATGGTACAGGATCGAGTTGCATTAGTCACAGGAGCTTCACGCGGGATCGGTCGTAGCATCTCTTTAGCACTGGCCGCTCAAGGTGCTAAAATTGTCGCCGTTGATGTCGATCTTCAAGCGACTGAGGAGTTCGTCGCTGAGCTCAAAGCTGCAGGTGCAGAGGCGGTTGCAGTACAGGGAAATGTCACCGTAGCAGCTGATGTTGATCAGATGGTCAAGGTTGCCAAAGAAACCTTTGATCGAATCGACATTCTGGTTAATAATGCAGGGATCACCCGCGATGCATTGCTTCTCAGGATGAAAGATGCAGATTGGGATGCGGTTCTGGATGTCAATTTGAAAGGTGCTTTTTTGTGTACCCGTGCTGTATCCAAATTAATGACCAAGCAACGCAGTGGACGGATTATCAATATTGCTTCTGTTGTCGGACAGATGGGGAATGCAGGACAGGCGAATTATTGTGCCAGTAAAGCGGGACTGATGGGGTTGACACGTTCCAATGCGCGTGAATTAGCAAAACGCAACATTACCGTAAATGCGGTTGCTCCGGGTTTTATTGCCACGGCCATGACCGATGCGCTTCCCGAAGATAAGCGTCAGGAGTTGTCAGACCAGATTCCCTTGGCCAGGCTCGGTTCTGCAGATGACATTGCAAATACAGTTCTTTTCCTTGCGTCCGATCAGAACGGTTATATAACCGGACAGGTTGTCGGTGTAAATGGTGGAATGTACATGTAAATAAACGGGCTATTTTATGGCCAACATAACTTGAAGAGGAGAAAAGTAGATGGCTTCTATTGATGAAAGAGTAAAACAGATTGTTGCTGAGCAGCTGGGTGTTGATGAAGACCAAGTCACCGATAGTGCAGCATTTATGGATGATTTGGGTGCTGATTCTCTGGATACAGTTGAGCTGGTTATGGCACTGGAAGAAGAGTTTGACGTCGAAATTTCTGACGAAGATGCAGAGAAGATTCAAACTGTTAAAAATGCTGTTGATTATATCCAGAAAGCTTCCTGATTAAAGGCGGTGGTGTCAGATCAAGTATCTGACACCACCGTTCTATTTCCTGCCGTTTAACTGTATTAACCGAAAAGTAAACGATCGTCACACACAATAGTTGAGAGATTGCTTTATGCGTAGAGTTGTAGTCACTGGTCTTGGTGTTGTCTCCCCCCTGGGAACCGGAGTAGAAAAAAACTGGTCGGCATTGACCAGCGGTCAGTGCGGGATTGATACGATTACCCGTTTTGATGCTTCTGATCTTCCGACACAGATCGCCGGCGAAGTCAAAGATTTTAATGCGACAGATTATATTGATAAAAAAGAGATTAAAAAGATGGATCTCTTCATTCAATATGGACTGGCAGCGGCACAAATGGCTTTAGATGATTCCGGACTTGAGATTAACGATGACAATGCTGAGCGTGTCGGAGTGTTGGTTGGTTCTGGTCTGGGAGGGTTGCCTGCGATTGAGAAATATCACCAGGTCATGCTCGAGCGAGGCCTCAAGAAGGTATCTCCCTTCTTTATTCCGATGCTGATAATTAATCTGGCTCCTGGCCATATATCAATTAAATTTGGTGCCAAAGGTCCCAACTTGTCTTCAGTCTCTGCTTGTGCAACGGGGACCCATTCGATCGGCGACGCTTATCATATGATCGCTCGTGGTGACGCCGACGCTATGTTTGCAGGGGGTACAGAATCGACAATTACTCCTCTCGGAATTGGTGGTTTCAACGTCATGAAGGCTCTCTCGACCCGTAATGACGACCCCAGGGCTTCGAGTCGCCCTTTTGACAAAAATCGTGATGGTTTTGTCATGAGTGAGGGTGCCGGTATTCTGATGATTGAAGAATATGAGAGTGCTAAAAAGCGCGGTGCTGATATCTATTGTGAAGTTGTAGGATATGGTCTCAGTAGTGATGCCTACCACTTAACACAACCGGCTGCAGGTGGGGAAGGTGCTGCCCGATGTATGAAGATGGCACTGTCGGGCGCCGGATTAAATCCTGAGCAAGTGGATTATATCAATGCTCATGGGACCTCCACCTATTTTAATGACCTTTACGAAACCATGGCAATTAAAACTGTTTTTGGTGAGCATGCACGAAAAGTCATGGTCAGCTCAACCAAGGGGATGACTGGACATGGGTTGGGAGCTGCCGGTGGAATGGAAGCGGCATTTTCTGCCCTGGCTCTGCAGCACGGAATTGTTCCACCTACGATCAACAACGAGGAGCCCGATCCGGAATGTGATCTTGATTATGTTCCGAATCAAGCTCGTCAAGTTGACTGTCAGGTCGCCATTTCAAATTCATTTGGTTTCGGTGGAACAAATGCAACCCTTGCGTTTCGCAAGATCTGAGGTATGACATGTTAGCTGTTGGTAGTGATCATGGTGGTTATGAGCTGAAAATTGCTGTCCTTGAAATGTTGAAAGAGAGGGGCGTTGACTGTGCAGATTTTGGTACCGACGGCACTGATTCAGTCGATTATCCCGATTTTGCTGCAAAGGTTGCTGGTGCTGTTTCCTCGGGTGAAGCTGAATTGGGAATATTGATTTGTGGCACCGGGATCGGGATGTCGATATCGGCCAATAAATTTACCAGAGTTCGGGCTGCGTTGGTGCATGACGATTTTACCGCACAGATGGCTCGGGAGCACAATAATGCCAATATTCTCGTGATGGGGGGGCGGGTGTTATCGATCAAACAGGGGAAAAGACTGGTTGAAATCTGGCTTGATAGTGATTATGAAGGTGGTCGACACCAGAACAGAGTGGACAAAATTTCTGCTATTGAACAGCAGGTGATTGAGCATTAAAATAATACGGGGCTGCTGAATAGCCCCTTTTTTATTATTCAATTAAGGACCTGACGGGAGGATGTCACGAGTTATGAAGAATCTGAATACCTTTGATCCTGAGATTGCTCAGATCGTTGCGCAGGAAACGGAACGGCAGGAATATAATCTGGAATTTATCGCTTCAGAAAACTTTGTCAGTGAAGCGGTTCTCGAGGCGCAGGGTTCTGTGCTGACCAACAAGTATGCAGAGGGTTATCCGGCGAAAAGATATTATGGCGGTTGTGAAGTTGTCGATGCTGCCGAACAACTGGCTATTGATCGTGCCAGGGAGTTGTTTGGTGCTGAACATGCCAACGTCCAGCCGCATTCGGGTTCACAGGCTAATATGGCAGTCTATATGGCAGTCTGTAAACCCGGTGATACTGTTCTGGGTATGAACCTGGCTCATGGTGGTCATTTGACACATGGCTCGCCGGTCAACTTTTCCGGCAAGCTCTACAATGTTGTCTCTTACGGTCTGGATATTGAGACCGGTACCATTGACTATGAAGAGGTTGAACGCCTTGCGATTGAACATCAGCCCAAGTTGATTGTTGTCGGTGCCAGCGCCTATCCACGTGAAATTGATTTTGTTGCCTTTCGGAGAATTGCAGACAAAGTCGGTGCTGTGGTTATGGTCGATATGGCTCATATCGCTGGTTTGGTGGCAGCGGGTGTACACTCGAATCCCGTTCCCTATGCCGAATTTGTGACCACCACGACCCATAAAACTCTGCGAGGTCCGCGTGGCGGAATGATTCTCTGCACAGAAGAGTGGGCTAAAAAGCTGAACAGTAACATCTTCCCTGGAATTCAGGGTGGTCCACTGATGCATGTCATTGCTGCAAAGGCGGTTGCATTTAAGGAAGCCCTGCAGCCGGAGTTTAAAGACTATGCCACTCAGGTGGTCAAGAACGCCCAGGCTTTGGCAGGTGGATTAGTTGAGAAAGGCTATAAACTGGTTTCTGGTGGAACCGATAATCATTTAATGTTGGTTGACTTTACCGGAACCGAAATTACGGGGAAAGTTGCAGAAAAAGCCCTTGAAGATGCTGGAATCACAGTAAACAAGAATGCTGTCCCGGATGACCCGCGCTCACCATTTGTAACCAGCGGTATCCGTATCGGTACCCCGGCCACGACAAGTCGAGGGTTGAAAGAAGGGGAGATGTTGCAGGTTGCGGCCTGGATTGATAGAGCACTGCAGAATATCGATAATGGAGCTGAATTAGCTAAAGTTAAAGCCGAAGTTAAAAACCTCTGTCAACGCTTTCCCCTCTATGCGCATCGTTTGAAATAGGTATCAATTATGGAACGACCCGGTTGGGATGAATATTTTATGCAGATTACACAGCTGGTAGCCAGCCGCTCTACCTGTTTGCGCCGCCAGGTAGGTGCTCTGCTGGTTAAAGATAAAAATATTCTGGCCACAGGCTATAACGGCGTGCCCAGTGGAATCACTCACTGTGACGTAACCGGCTGTTTACGTGAACAGTTGAAGGTCCCCTCGGGAGAACGTCATGAGTTGTGCCGGGGCTTGCATGCTGAACAGAATGGTATTATCCAGGCGGCCAAGCATGGAGCATGTATCGTCGGTTCAACCCTCTATTGCACCGATTCTCCGTGCATAATCTGTTCTAAAATGCTGATAAATGCAGGAGTTGTTGAGGTGGTTTTCGGGCGTGGTTATCCCGATTCTTTGTCCTTGGAAATGTTGACCGAAGCGGGAATCAAATTCCATCAGCACAAAACGGAGATTGAAAAATGAATTGTCCGTTCTGTCGCTATGACGATACCCGTGTGGTCGATTCAAGGCTGGGAAAGGAAGGAAATAATGTTCGCCGCCGGCGCGAATGTCCATCCTGCGAGCGCCGGTTTACGACCTATGAACGGGTTGAAGAAATTCTCCCCTGGGTGATTAAGAAGGATGGCAGACGTGAAGCTTTTGATCGCTCTAAAATTATTTCAGGCATGCACCGCGCTTGTGAAAAAAGGGAGGTTTCGGTCGAACAAATTGAAGCCCTGGTTGATCAGCTGGAGCGAAAATTTCAGGAATGTGGTGATAAAGAAATTTCTGCAAGTTTGATCGGTGAAGCGGTTATGGATGTATTGCACAATGTTGACGAGGTCGCTTACGTCCGTTTTGCATCTGTTTACCGACAGTTTAAGGATATTAACGAATTCATGTCGGAATTAAATGACCTGTTGAAAAATTCCCACTAACAGTTCTTTTTTTTGGTAGTTTATAGCCGGGACGTCTATCTAGTGCGTTCCGGCGTTTACATTTAGCAGGGATAATTTAACGTCAATGTCCGATTCGGAACATCAGTACTTTATGCAGTTGGCTCTCGATTTAGCTCAGCAGGGGGTAGGTAGGACTGCCCCGAATCCTCCCGTGGGGGCGGTCATCGTTAATTCCGGAGTTGTTGTTGGTAGAGGGTTCCATCCTCAGGCAGGTGAGCCTCATGCGGAAATTTTTGCGCTGCGACAGGCAGCTGAAAAAGCGCAGGGGGCGGATATCTATGTCACATTGGAACCTTGTTCGCACCATGGCAAAACACCTCCCTGTACAGATGCGCTCATTGCAGCGGGGATCAAGTCTGTCTATCTTGGCGTTTTTGATCCCAATCCCCAGGTTGCCGGGAAAGGTATCAAAAAACTGCAGGAGGCAGGAATTCATGTTCAGACAGGTATTCTGGAAACTCTTTGCCGCCGTCTGATTAGCCCTTTCAAAAAATATATGAATACGGGTTTGCCTTTTACGATTTACAAAGCGGCTATGACCGCAGATGGTAATACTGCGACGACGACTGGTGATTCCAGATGGGTTTCGGGAGAGGAGAGCCGGTTGCAGGTTCATCGATTTCGTGATCGGGTCGAAGCTATTATGGTTGGTATCGGTACGGTGTTAAATGATGATCCTCTGCTCAATACGCGTCTTCCCAATGGTGGTGGACGAGATCCACTCCGGGTGGTGGTCGATAGCCAATTGCAAATCAGCCCTGAATGCCGGATGTTGACACAGGAATCATCAGCCACAACTCTGATTGCGACAATTTCCACCGAGGATAAAAAAATTTCAGCGTTGCAAAGTGTCGGAGCTGAGGTTGTTGTTTTTCCCGCAGATTCAGACAGAGTCCCTCTCCCTGCACTGTGGAAGGAACTTGGACAGCGTAATGTCCAGACACTCCTTCTTGAGGGAGGAGCAACGTTGGCCGCCGCCGCCCTTGATAATGGTTTGATTGATCGATTAATGTTGTTTGTTGCACCAAAATTACTTGGTGGTTCTTCCGGCTGTGGAATATTTTCTGGCTCAGGTTGTATGAAAATGTCAACGGCTATTAAGCTCGAAGATGTTCGCTATGAACAAGTTGGGGAAGATTTGCTGATCACAGGAGATATAGAGCCATGTTTACAGGATTGATTCAGTCTGTTGGCCAGATTAACAGCTTCAAGCGTCAGGGCAATGCGGCGCAATTAAGGATTTCCAGTGACTTGGTGAATGACGATCTGCAGCTGGGTGAAAGTATCGCTGTGAATGGTGCCTGTTTGACTGTCACGGCATGGGATAGCAGTAGCTTTACTGTGGATGTCTCACCGGAGACTCTCAAGAGTACAACACTGGGGGAGTTGCCGGTCAATCACCCGGTCAACCTCGAGCGGGCGATGCGTCTTTCAGATCGAGTGGGGGGACACCTGGTCAGTGGGCACATCGATTGTATTGCTACGGTTCGGCGTCGCTATGAGGATCATAATGCCATGCGTTTTGAATTCAGTGTTCCGCTGGATACTATGCGTTATGTGGTGGCAAAAGGGTCGGTGGCTATTGATGGTATCAGTTTGACGGTCAACCGGGTTGAGGACGATATGTTTTCAGTTGCTGTTATTCCACTTTCTCTGGCAATGACAACCTTGAAAAATTACCGTGAAGGATCACAGGTCAATATCGAAACAGACTTGATTGGTCGCTATGTTGAGCGTTTATTGCAGGGCAAGAAAGATTGGCAAAGCGGACAAAAAGTAGATATGGACTTCCTTGCCAAAAATGGTTTTCTGTGAGATAAGTTGGCGGCGTAAAATCGCGCCTGTCTACAAATAAAGGATATTAAACATGCCAATTGCAAAAATAGAAGCCGCCCTTGACGACGTTCGTCATGGAAAAATGGTCATTCTGGTCGACGATGAAGATCGTGAGAATGAAGGCGATCTGGTTGTTGCTGCTGAAATGGCAACTCCTGAGATTGTCAATTTCATGGCAACACAGGGGCGGGGCCTGATTTGCCTCTCGTTAACAGAAGCTCGTGCCGATGAGTTGGATTTGCCATTAATGGTATCTGATAATAGCTCATCTTTTGGCACGGCATTTACCGTTTCGATCGAGGCACGTCAGGGGGTTACCACTGGAATTTCAGTCGCTGACCGAGCCCATACGATTCAGGTTGCCGTTGCTGATGATACCACTGCGCGAGACTTGGCACGTCCGGGACATGTTTTTCCATTGCGAGCCAAGAAGGGTGGCGTTATGGTGCGAACTGGGCAAACTGAAGGCTCAGTGGATCTTGCACGTCTGGCTGGACTGAAGCCCGCCGGAGTTATTTGTGAGATCATGAATGAAGATGGCACCATGGCGAGAATGCCACAGCTGGAAGTTTTTGCTGCACAACACGATCTTAAAATTATTTCGGTTGCTGATATTGTCTCCTATCGGATGCGAAAAGAGTTATTGGTTCGACGTGCGGCTGAAACCACGATACCTACCCATTTCGGTGGTGACTTTTCGGCGATTGTCTATGAGAATGACGTTGATGATGCTCAGCACATGGCATTGATCAAAGGTCAAATAGATCCCAGCAAGCCGGTTCTGGTTCGGGTTCATTCAGAATGTCTCACGGGTGACGTTTTTGGTTCGCAGCGCTGTGATTGTGGTGAACAATTGCAGGCAGCAATGGCGCAGATTGAAGAAGAGGGTGTCGGAGTGGTTCTCTATATGCGTCAGGAAGGGCGCGGCATCGGTTTGATCAACAAGCTGAAAGCCTATACTTTACAAGATCAAGGGCACGATACGGTAGAAGCAAATCATGCTTTGGGGTTCAAGGACGATTTACGTGATTATGGTTTGGGAGCCCAGATCCTTGCCGAACTCGGGATTCGTAAATTACGCTTAATGACCAATAACCCGAAAAAAATTGTTGGATTGGAAGGTTATGGATTAGAAATTGTTGAGCGGGTTGCGATTGAAGTGCCTGCCCATCGAGGTAATCTTGAGTATTTGAAAACTAAACGGGAAAAAATGGGACATCTGCTCGAAAATCTATAGCATGTCTGCAGGAGGCCATTATGGCAAAGATTATTGAAGGTACACTGGAAGCAAAGAATTATCGTTTTGGTATTATTGTCAGTCGTTTTAACAGTTTTATCTCGGATCGATTACTCGAGGGGACGATTGACACGCTGACACGTCATGGCGCAGCGAAAGAACAGATGACTGTTGTCAAGGCTCCCGGGGCTTTTGAGTTGCCATTGGTTGCTAAAAAGATGGTTGATTCAAAGAAATACGACGCTTTGATCTGTCTGGGTGCCGTGATTCGTGGTGGGACTCCCCACTTTGAATATGTCAGCTCTGAAATGACCAAGGGGATTGCATCGGTCTCGTTAGAAGCGGGGCTGCCAATAGCTTTTGGTGTGTTGACGACCGATTCAGTTGAGCAGGCGATTGAGAGAGCCGGAACCAAAGCCGGAAACAAGGGAGTTGAAGCTGCAATCAGTGCCATTGAGATGGTGAACTTGTTGGAAGCCGTTTAACTCCATGTCGAATAATCGTCGTGTTGGGCGTGAATACGCGCTGAAAATGTTGTTTGCTCTGCAGATTGATAAAGATCAGGTCGAAGCAGAACAGCTACTCGATACATTCTGGAACAATTTTCGTTTTGCCGATGATATCCTTGGTGAGCCTCTGGAAACGACCGATGTCCCTTTGACGACCGCAACTCGTTTGTTTGCTGAATCGATAGTCAGGGGGGTTGTTGAATTTCGTGCGGTCATCGATAAAAAAATTACCGAGATTGCGAAAAATTGGTCGTTGGCAAGGATGACGGCAGTTGATGTGTCGATTTTACGGATCGGAACTTATGAGCTGCTTTACCAACCCGCAGTTCCCGCAGCTGTTGTTATTGACGAAGCTATCGAAATTGCCAAGCGCTATGGATCCAAGGAATCACCTGCTTTTATTAATGGCCTGCTTGATAAAATCGCCAAAGAGACAGGTCAAAAACAACCAGCTGAATAAATTCAGTTTTGCAATTTGAGGTTTATATGAGGACGATTAAAGTAGGATTACTTGGCTTCGGGACTGTTGGTACCGGTGTTGTGAAAAACGTGCAACGTAATGCCACGGTTATACAGAAACGACTTGGTTATGGTTTGGAATTGGTCAGAATTGCAGATCTTGATGTTGAGACCGATCGTGGCGTAGAGCTGGGGGCCGGGGTTTTAACGACCGACGTCGAAGATGTGATCAGTCATCCTGAGATCGATATTGTTGTTGAGTTGATTGGTGGCTACGAGCCGGCAAAAAGTTTTATTCTCAAGGCGATTGCCAATGGCAAGCATATTGTCACCGCCAATAAGGCATTGATGGCTGTTCATGGCGATGAAATTATCGCTGCCGCAAACCGGCAGGGTGTTTCGGTGATGTTTGAAGCCGCGGTTGGCGGTGGAATTCCGATTCTCTCGTCGATTAAAGAAAACCTCTGTAGCAATGAATTCAATTCGGTTCTTGGTGTTCTGAATGGAACCAGCAATTTTATTTTAACCAAAATGACTGAGGATGGAAGTGATTTTGCCCCGGTACTACGGGAAGCTCAGGAGTTAGGTTACGCTGAAGCCGACCCAACTTTCGATATTGAGGGGATCGATGCCGCTCACAAAATTGCCCTATTGTCAGCAATCTGCTTTGGAACAAGCGTCGATTTTGGACAGGTTTACACTGAGGGAATCAGTCAGATTTCCGCTGCCGATATCCGGTTTGCAGCGCAGATGGGATACAAAATCAAACTGTTGGCCATTGGCAAAAATCATGGCGACCAAATTGAAGTTCGGGTCCACCCGACAATGCTACCAGGGACGTATCAACTTGCTGGAATCAATGGCGTTTTCAACGCTGTACGGCTTATCGGTGATTTTGTCGGGCCCACATTACTCTATGGGAGTGGTGCGGGTATGGATGCGACTGCCAGTGCTGTGATGGGCGACGTGATGGCAATCGCCCGGGATCTGAACTCCGGGGCGCAGTTACGGGTTCCGATTATGGGATACAGCGCTGATCAGGTCCAGTCCCTGCCGATTAAAGCGATGAGTGAAATAGTCAGCTACTATTATCTCCGCTTTACTACGCTTGATCGACCGGGTGTGTTGGCAGAAATTGCGGGCTGTTTGGGCAGATACGGCATCAGTATTCAATCAATGCTCCAGCCGGAGGGACATGAGGGGGATTCTGTCCCGATTGTCCTGATGACACATGAAGCAAAAGAGGAGGATGTTTCCAACGCATTGGCGGAAATCGGACAATTGGACTCGATTTTACAGCCAACATGCCTGATCCGGGTTGAGCACGATCTGGACTGATGGTAGTATTTTAATCAATTTTGGGTCGAATTTCCCGCAGCTTGCCGGGTTAATCACATGTAGGGTGGGCACCGCCCACCACCTGTGATTGGTGACGTAAAATCTGGTGGGCAGTTGCCCACCCTACAGAATTTCGAAACCCCGTAGCTTTCTGCGGGGGCGTTCATTATTTTCACCAAAGCCGTCCGTAAGGGGCGGCTTTGGTGTTTGAAGGATCAGTTTGTCGAGATTTCAGGTTCAACAATGTAACGTTTGATTTTACGTGTGGTGGTTTTAGGGAATTCATCTTCCCTCAGGGTGAACTTCTTGACCCTTTTGTAATCAGCCAGATCTTTGCCGTAAGTCAGGACTTCCTTGCGGATCAGGTCTTCGATTGCAGCGGCAGACATGGGGCCGGCATCCTGTTTCTTTGCCAGAGCAAATAATGCTTCCTCATCTGGAAAAATAACAGCATAGACTTCCTCTGCAGTGGCCCCAACTCTATGGCCATAAACCATTATTTCTGCAACATAAGGGCTTTTGAGAATCTGATTCTCTATTTCTTCGGGATAAACATTCTTACCGTTTGGCGTTACGATGAGATTTTTCACTCGACCGCAGATCAATAACATGTTGTCATCGTCGATGCGGCCCAGATCACCCGTGCGATACCAGCCGTCGGTGAGTGCCTCTGCGGTTGCATCTGCGTTTTTGTAATAGCCAAGCATCACGTTCGGCCCTTTGACTTTAATTTCCCCTTCACCGTCATGATTCGGATTATCGATCAAGACTTCGACGCCCTCCAGAACCTCTCCAGAGGTACCGGGTTTGCTTTTAAAGGGACTTTCTGCGGAAATAATCGGAGATGTTTCGGTAATCCCGTAGCCTTGCAGTAAATTCAAGCCAAGATTTCTGAATCCTTCAGCGACAGCAGGGTCAAGAGCTGCACCACCGCTGACAAATGTTGTTTTTTTCCCCAGCGACCCTTGTACCTTTGCTGTCACAAGTTTTCGGGTCAGTGGAAAGTTGTATAGCAGTCGTGAAGACGATTTTGAATTGATGTTCTTCATGATTCTGTCGAGGAGTAACCGGTAGACTGCCGGGACGCCAAGGAGGAATGTTGGTTTAATCTCGCTGAGGTTGTCACCGAGTTTTTTAATTGATTCGGCAAAGCTGACCTGACCACCGAGTGAGAGGGGGAGCAATATGCCACAGACTTGTTCAAAGACATGATTTATCGGTAGAAAGGAGAGTGTTTCTATTGAACTGTCAAGCTGGAAGCGCTGGCTGGCTGCTTCAATATTGGTGACAATATTTCTGTGGCTGAGCATGGCACCTTTAGAACGACCTGTGGTGCCAGAGGTATACAGAATCACAGCACGATCTTCGGGCTTATTGTTCGCTGGCGGCAGGGGGTGGAGGTGAAAAATATCTTTATAGGTAAAGAGGCGTTTTTCATCCAACAAGCGATGCCGGATCATAGCCGAATCTGAGAGGAAGTTGATAACTTTCTTTTTTCTTCCGGGTTGTTCTTCCGCCTCTGCCAGGGTTGAATACGCATGGATAGCCGCATCTTCAACAAGCTTGCAACGTTCGGTGGAAATATCTAAATCTTTAACCAGCTCTTTCCAGAGGGTGGAGAGGTGATCAATTGCTCCAGCCGTCTCACTCTGGTCAGTGAGGCCCGAAAGTGAAGAATCAATGAGTACAATTTTTTTTAATTTGGGCAGGTCATCAATGACGTCATAGAGTGTGTCAAGCTGAGGTTGCCCGACGAAAACTGCTTCAGTGTTGGAATCATTCAGGATGTGTCGTAGCTCTGTTGCTTTGAGCTCTTTATCAATGGGAATAGCGACACAGCCGGCCCTCAATATGGCCAGGTAGGCTGCAACCCAGCGTGGTGAGGACGCCCCGAGTAGAGCAATATGGGTTTTCTCTTTAACCCCGAGCTGCTGCAGGCCCGCCGCCAGCTTTTCAACGGTATTCCAGAGTTTACTATAGGTCAGTGGCTTCCACTGTCCCATGATTTTATACTGCAAGGCAACTTTGGTCGTGTGACGCAGGCAGCTGGCATGGATCAACTGGTCGATTGTTTGCACTTTTTATTCTCCGTTTTTGATGCACTCACAAAAAAAGCATTGGATAGCTGTGCGAAAAAATACGTCCTGAAAAACAGCGTAAGCCGCAGGGCGAAATTTTTGCGACGCCATCATTTGTAATACCGCATTGGATTTGCGACTGCCATTTCGTCTTAATACGCAGGTATGCTACTTTAGCTTTGTCTTATTCGTCAGGCAAGCTTGAATATTGTTTCTGCTCTACTATTTGCGCTGTGGTGTCAAAAACAGAGTGAGATTGACAAAATAGCTTGACAGTATCAACGTCATTTTGTTACAAAAACGCCGCTGTTTGATGCAGGCACGTAGCTCAGTGGGAGAGCACTTCCCTGACACGGAAGGGGTCGGCGGTTCAATCCCGCCCGTGCCTACCAAAGCTGGTAACTGAATATGAGCGTACTGACTAGGGGCATCTGAAAGATGCCTCTTTTTATTTCGTCAGTAGAAAAGTGGCTCTGAAATTAGGGGAAACCATATGGCTTTAATAAAAATTGAACTTCCTGATGGATCAACGAACGAGGTTGAGTCTGGTGTGACTCCCTATGATGTGGCTCTCACTATTGGTGAAGGTTTAGCCCGTCAATCTATTGCCGCTCGTTTTGAAGGTGATCTGATCGATTTGACTAGCCCACTGGAAGGCTCGGGTCGACTGGCTCTGATCACACAAAATTCCCCCGAAGCTTTGGAGATCGTTCGCCATTCATGTGCTCATTTGATGGCTCAGGCCGTTAAAGAGATCTACGGAAACGAGGTACAGGTCACTATTGGTCCGGTGATCAAGGATGGTTTCTACTACGATTTTTATAGTGAATCTAAAAAATTTGTTCCTGAGGATTTTCCGGTTATCGAAGCTAAAATGGCCGAGCTGGCCAAGGCCGATCTGGCTGTAAGACGTGAAGAAATGTCACGTTCTGATGCTAGCGAGCTGTTCCATGGTCTGGGAGAAGATTATAAGGTTGAGCTGATTGAAGATCTTGATGTCGAGACGGTTTCTCTTTATCGGCAGGGTGACTTTGTCGATCTTTGTCGCGGCCCCCATGTTCCACGGACTGGATTGCTGAAGGTTTTTAAACTGACCAGCCTTGCTGGCGCTTATTGGCGCGGTGATGAAAAGAACGCTATGTTGCAGCGCGTCTACGCTACGGCTTTTCAGAACAAAAAAGAGCTGAAAGCTCACCTTCACCGTTTAGAAGAAGCCAGGAAGCGCGATCACCGTAAACTTGGCAAGGAGCTGGATCTATTCTCCTTTAGTGAAGAGGCTGGCGGTGGACTTGTCCTTTGGCATCCCAAGGGGGCAATGCTCAGAACCATTATTGAGGATTTCGAGCGTAAAGAACACTTGAAGCGTGGTTACGAAATTGTTGTCGGCCCGCAGATTCTCAAAACCGAACTCTGGAAAATGTCGGGACACTACGACAATTACCGGGAGAATATGTATTTTACCGAGGTTGACGAGCAGGGTTATGGCATCAAGCCGATGAACTGTTTGGCACATATGTTGATATATAAATCAAAGCCACGTTCTTATCGTAATTTGCCCGTCCGTTATTTTGAGCTCGGTACGGTCCATCGACACGAAAAGTCGGGGGTTTTACACGGATTACTTCGAGTTCGTGGTTTTACCCAGGATGACGCCCATATCATTTGTCGTCCGGATCAGATTGATGCTGAAGTTAAGAATATCATGGGGTTTGTCCAGGATGTAGCAGGTATTTTCGGTTTTGACTATGTGATGGAACTATCGACACGCCCGGAGAAATCAATTGGTAGTGATGCCGATTGGGAGCAGGCGACTCATGCATTACAGGGTGCCTTGGAGGGTAGTGGTCAGCCGTATACACTCAATGAGGGCGATGGTGCTTTTTATGGACCGAAGATCGATGTTAAACTCAAGGACGCGCTTGACAGGGAGTGGCAGTGTGCTACAATCCAGTGCGATTTCACCCTGCCTGAGCGCTTTGATCTGACCTATGTCGGTGCTGACGGAGAAAAACATCGTCCGGTTATGTTGCACCGGGTCATTGTCGGTTCGATAGAGCGTTTTGTCGGGGTTTTAATTGAGCACTATGCGGGAAGCTTTCCACTTTGGCTTTCGCCGGTTCAGGCGGTTGTCTTGAATGTCACCGATAGTCAAGCTGATTATGCGCAACAAGTTTTTGAACAGCTGCGTGAAGCTGACGTTCGTGTCGAGCTTGATATCCGTAACGAGAAACTGGGTTTCAAGATCCGTGAAGCTCAAATGGCCAAAATTCCTTATATGCTGGTTATTGGTGATCGAGAAATGGAAAGCCAGACGGTTGCCCCGCGTTTCAGGGATGGCAAAAGCTTGGAAACAATGAGTGTTGCAGATTTTATCGGTACGGTGAGAGCTGAATCGGCTGCATGCAAATAATAAAGTAGACACGAAGACCCGTAGTGGGTCTTTTCGTTGTCTGGAATTGTCCCTTTTTACGAGAATAAAGGAGTCAGGCCATAGCTAAAGAAGCGAATATCAATGAGGCCATTAATGCTCGCCAGGTGCGAGTTATTGATGATGAAGGCGGCCAGTTGGGAATTCTGAGTACCGAGCAGGCATTAACTCTTGCTGGGGAACAAGGGCTTGATCTGGTCGAGGTTTCACCACAGGCTGATCCACCTGTTTGTCGGGTTATGGACTACGGTAAATATAAGTATCAGCAGGCCAAACGTGCTTCGGAAGCCAGAAAAAAGCAGGTGAAAGTTGAGATCAAGGAAGTCAAGATGCGTCCAAAAACCGACGATCATGATTTTCAGTTTAAGATCAAGCACGCCCGCCGTTTTCTTGAAGAAGGGAATAAGGTCAAGTTGACGATTATGTTCCGCGGTCGGGAGAACGCTCACCCTGATCAGGGGATGATGCAATTAACAAAGGCGGTTGAGGCTCTAAAAGATATAGGTCAGGTCGAGTCGCGTCCGAGTAAAATGGGTCGTTTCATGACTATGATGATTGGCCCGATCAAAAAGTGAAGTAGATAATTGAGGACAGAATAAACGAAACAGCAACAGGAGAGACACATGCCTAAAATTAAGACTAACCGCGGTGCTGCGAAGCGGTTTCGTAAGACCGGCACTGGTAAAATCCGTCGTAATAAGGCTTACACCAGCCATATTTTGACCAAGAAGACTACAAAGCGGAAGCGTGATTTACGTCAATCAGTGATTGTTGCAAAGACTGATGCGAAAAATATTTCCCAATTAGTACCGTATTTGTAGGGTGATCGACTGCTTTCACGCAGTCTGGTTGTGAACTGTGGGGACAATCTCCCCCTGCAGATCCGGCCACGGCAGATGCCGAAATACTATTTAATGAGAAGGAGCAAGAGAGATGGCAAGAGTAAAAAGAGGCTTTAAAGCCAGACGACGTCGTAACAAAGTATTGAAGCTTGCTAAAGGCTATCGTGGTGCCAGAAGTAAGTTGTTTCGCTCTGCAACGGAGGCCGTTGACCGGGCTCTAAATTACGCATACCGTGACCGGCGGGTCAAAAAGCGTGACTTCAGAGCCCTCTGGATTGCTAGAATCAACGCTGCTGCACGCGATAACGGCCTCTCCTATAGTCGCCTGATCCATGGTTTGAAACAAGCAGATGTTGCATTAGATCGCAAGATTATGGCAGATCTTGCTGTGAACGACCCGGCAGGCTTCACTGCTATTGTTGAAGCTGCTAAGGCTCGATTGCAGTAGACTGTTTTTAGTCGTACCGGGGAGATGAGGTATTAGCTTCATCTCCCTTTTTTGTTTCGGCTATGCCCCCTTTAAAATATTAAGATCAAGATGAATCCCGGAGCAAAAGATTCATTCTGATTATGGATATTCCACATGAAAGAACGTTTGCAACAATTACAGGAAGATGCCTTGTCGGCATTACAGCGGGCAGAAGATCTTAAAGCCTTGCAAGAGGTGCGGGTCCAGGTCCTTGGAAAAAAGGGATCATTGACCGAGGTGATGAAGGGAATGCGGGATCTGACCGCAGAAGAACGCCCCGTCATAGGTCATTTGGTCAATACTTTGAAAACTCAGTTTGAGGATACTTTTGTTGTTCGGCAATCAGAGTTGCAACGTCAGGATATCGCTGCAAAACTGGCTAACGAAAAGATTGATGTGACCCTGCCTGGCAGGAGGGCTAAGTCTGGAAGTTTGCATCCGGTCACTCTTGTTACCGATGAGGTTGTTGAAATCTTCTCACGCTTGGGTTTTGCCGTTGCTGAGGGACCCGAAATTGAACACGATTTTTATAATTTTGAAGCTTTGAATATTCCTAAAGACCATCCCGCCCGGGATATGCAAGATACCTTTTATATCAGTGATGATCGGGTCTTGCGGACTCACACCTCACCAGTACAGATCCGTACAATGATGAAGCATAAACCGCCGATTCGTATTATCGCTCCCGGAACCGTTTATCGGCGTGATTCTGACCTTACACATAGCCCGATGTTTCATCAGGTTGAGGGTTTTCTGGTTGATGACCGGGTAAGTTTCGGTGATTTAAAAGGGATTTTGACCCATTTTCTTAACGAATTTTTTGGTGAAGGACATGCCGTGCGCTTCCGCCCCTCTTTTTTCCCTTTCACCGAGCCCAGTGCCGAAGTCGATATCGAGTGTGTGATCTGCGGTGGTGATGGCTGCCGGGTTTGCGGTAAAACTGGCTGGCTGGAAATTCTTGGCTGCGGAATGATTGATCCTGCGGTCTTTAATTCGGTCGACTACGATCCCGAAAAATTCAGTGGATTTGCTTTTGGTATGGGTCTGGAGCGTATGGCCATGCTGAAGTATGGTGTCAATGACCTTCGCTTGTTTTTTGAAAACGATCTGCGCTTTTTGAAGCAGTTTTGATATTAGTTAAGGACGACAATAGATGATAGTAACCTATAACTGGCTGAAAGAGTTTGTCGATTTTCAATATACTCCGCAAGAGCTTGGTGATCGATTGACCATGGTTGGTCTTGAAGTCGATGCCCTTGAGGAAATTGGTGGTAATCTTGATTCGGTTATCGTTGCAAAACTCGAGTCTGTTGAAGCGCATCCAGATGCTGATCGCTTAACGGTTTGTCAGGTTAATAATGGAGCTGAAGTCGTTCAGGTCGTTTGTGGTGCGACTAACCATAAAACCGGTGACCTTATTGCATTAGCCCAACCTGGATCTATGTTGCCGGGTGATTTCAAAATCAAGAAATCGAAAATTCGTGGTCAGGTGTCACAGGGGATGCTCTGTTCGGAAAAAGAGTTAGCTCTGGCGGAAGATTCTCCCGGAATCATGATTCTCCCCACCGGTTTACCTCTTGGACAACCGGTTTTTGCAGCACTTGGGCTGAAAGATTTTCAAATTGAAATTGGTTTGACGCCGAATCGTCCCGATTGTCTGAGTGTGGTTGGAGTTGCCAGAGAAGTCGCTGCTTTGTGTGGTCAGAGATTGAAATTGCCGGTTTCTCAAATCAGTGAAGCTGATGATTCGATTGAGAAGCACGCTTCTGTTGTTATTGAAAATAGTGAAGGGTGTCCGCGTTATGCGGCCCGGATGATCAAGAATATAAAGATCGGCCCCTCTCCCGATTGGCTGGTGAGGCGACTCGAAGCTGTTGGAATGCGCTCCATTAATAATGTCGTCGATGTGACCAACTATGTGATGATGGAGCTTGGACATCCTTTACATGCTTTTGATTTTCGATTTTTACATGATCAGAAAATAGTCGTTAAATCTGCTCAGCAAGGTGAAAAATTTACGACACTGGACAATCAGGAACATTCATTGACTTCAGATGATTTGATGATATGTGACGGGAAGCAACCTGTCGCTATGGCCGGAGTTATGGGTGGCCTCGATTCTGAGGTCAAGGATGATACCGATACCGTCTTGCTGGAAGCCGCATATTTCAAGCCGACAACGATTAGACGGACCAGTAAGCGGTATGGTTTACATACCGAATCATCACACCGTTTTGAGCGTGGTGCTGATATTGATATGATTCCGGCTGCCCTTGATCGCGCTGCCAGTTTGATTGCCGAGTTGACGGGTGGGGAGGTTTTATCTGGAGTGATTGATAGTTACCCGCGGCAACTCGATCCTGTTGTTGTAGAAATCAGTATTGAGAAAGTCAAGAAACTATTGGACGTACCTGTGGGTCGTGACAACATAAAGGCAATGTTCGAATCGATTGGGTTACAGACTCGATCTGGTAGCGGCGCAGACGTTTTGCAGGTTAAAGTCCCCAGCTTTCGTCCAGATATTGAGCGAGAAGTTGATTTAATTGAAGAGGTCGCCAGACTTTATGGCTATGACCACATCCCGGTCACTATGCCGGTTGGTACAGTTAACGCGAAATTGCCACCAATGCGCCAATTACTGCAAAAAAATCTCCGTCACACGATTGCTGCAGCAGGTTTTTCTGAGGCAATGAACTACTCTTTTGTCGCTGCAGACAGCTTGGATAAACTGGGCGTTACCGCAGATGACAGTCGCACAACGCAAGTTGAAATTTTGAATCCACTCTCTGAAGATCAGTCAGTTATGCGGACCAGTCTGGTGCCAAGTCTGCTGGAAACGGTTTCACGAAATTTGAATTATCGCAGCTCTGACTTGAGCTTGTTTGAGTTACGGCCCGTTTTTTTAACCCACCCTGAAAGTGGCCAATGTTATGAGGAGTTGTCGCTGACAGCCGTAATGTCCGGGCAACGCGAACCAGAAGGCTGGGCTCAGTCTGCTACTGCTGTTGATTTCTATGATATTAAGGGTGTCGTTGAAGACATCCTCGCCAAGGTCAACATTGGTCATGTTTCTTTTGATCCGGAATCGTCTCAGCCATATTTACACCCGGGTAAATCCTGCCGTTTGATGGTTGGTCAGCAATTACTTGGTGTCCTTGGAGAAGTTCATCCAGAGGTTTTAACCCGCTTCGATATTGAGCAGCCGGTGTATCTATTTGAACTTAACGTTGAAAACATTATTGCTACGGCTGGCAAGCATGCACAGTTCAGTCCGTTATCTCGCTTCCCTGATGTGAAAAGGGATAGTGCTCTGCTTTTGGATGAAACGATTGCGGCCGATCAGGTTATGGATATTGTCAATCGGAGCAAGGTCAGGTTTGTCGAGAGTGCTTCTATTTTTGATCTATATACAGGCAAGGGGGTTCCTGCTGGAAAGAAGAGCCTTGCTATACGGGTTTGTTACCGCGACCTGGAAAAAACCTTAACTGAGGCAGAAGTGGGTAAGTCACATGACAAGCTGATTGGTTCTATCTGCCATCAATTAGATGCAGAAATTCGCTGATTGAGCTTGCAGACTCACAATCTGTATGGTATAAATCCTGAAAAATCAGATAGATAGTAGACTCCATATAACGTTAAAGCGGGAGGGATCATGACCAAAGCAGATCTTATTGAAAGTGTTTACCTGACAACCGGTTTTTCCAAGAAAGAATCAGCTGCCATTGTCGAGAAGGTTTTTGACTTGATGAAGTCAACCTTGGAGGATGGAGAAAAAATCAAGATAGCTGGTTTTGGCAACTTTGTTGTCAAAGAAAAAGCGTCCCGGCGTGGTAGAAACCCGCAGACCGGGAGTGAAATTGAAATCTCTGCCCGTAAAATCCTGACATTTAAACCAAGTCAGGTGCTTAAGGTTGCAATTAACGAAACCCCTTGATCGAGTTGAGCTGAACAGGTGCCCCAGATACCCGATAAGCTCTATTTTAAGATTGGTGAAGTTGCAGCGCTGTTGCAATTAAAAACCCATGTCTTACGTTATTGGGAAACCGAATTTTCTGTTTTGCAACCGATCAAGAGTCGTACTAACCAGCGGCTTTATAGACGTAAAGATGTAGAAACTGCCCTGTTAATAAAGGAACTTCTTTATCGACAGGGCTTTACTATTGCTGGTGCACGCAAGAAGTTGCAAGAGGAGAAACAACTGGGTTTGCCGTTATCTAATCCTCATTCATCAGCTAAGCTTCTTGCTGAGATCAAAACTGACCTGATTCAGCTCCGTAGTTATTTGCTCGATACACCTCCTGAATAATGAGATCACGTGTTAATTTTAGTCACCAATGATGATGGTGTCCGTTCCCCTGGCTTGCGCTCCCTTGCTTCAGCATTAGGTGAGTTAGGGCGGGTAGTCGTTGTTGCTCCAGATCGTAATCGTAGTGCCGTCGGACATGCACTGACACTGGAGCATCCTTTGCGCGCCGAAGAGATTAAGCCACAAGTGTTTGCTGTCGATGGCACCCCGACCGATTGTGTTAATCTCGGGATTCATGGGTTATTATCGCGTCGACCAGATTTAGTTGTTTCCGGGATCAATCGGGGGAGCAACATGGGGGATGACATCTCTTATTCGGGAACCGTTTGTGCTGCACTGGAAGCAACCTTGATGGGGCTGCCAGCTTTTGCTGTTTCTCTCGATGCCGATCGATTCAGTTCTGAAAATCTGGTTCAGGCGACCTCCTTTGCGAAAAAACTAGCTGCCAGGATTATTGATAATGGTTTGCCGGAAGAGACCTTTCTCAATGTCAATATCCCTGCCGGGCCATGTTCAGGTGTCCAGTTGACGCGACAGGGGAAGCGTCACTACGGAGACTCGGTGGTCACGAGCCAGGATCCGCGTGGACGTAATTATTATTGGCTTGGTGGTTCAGAGGTTGGTTTTGAAGATATCCCGGGTAGTGATTGCAATGCACTACAACAAGGGGCGATTTCAGTGACACCACTGCGTACGAACATGACCAATGAAAAAACTTATGCTGAAATGGAACGTTGGTCGCTAGACAGTCTCATGGGTGAGTTTTGATGGACTATTCAGTGGCCCGGCGTCGGATGGTTGAACAACAGATTGCTGCACGAGGGATTGTGGATCAACGCGTTCTTGAGGTTATGGCTACTGTTCCACGCCATATATTTGTTGAAGTGGGTTTGCAGGGTCACGCTTATGGTGACGCGTCGCTTCCAATTGGTAAAAAACAGACAATTTCTCAACCTTACATGGTCGCGGCAATGACTGCTGCCCTTGAGTTGCAAGGGGGGGAGAGAGTTCTTGAAATCGGCACAGGTTCTGGATATCAGACTGCAGTTCTGTCAAAGTTAGTCAAACGGGTTTATTCTATTGAGCGCATTGCAGTTCTTGCAGGGCGTGCCCGAAAAATTCTCGATCAACTGCAACTGAGCAATATCAATATTAAAATCGGTGACGGAACAATTGGCTGGGTAGATCAGGCTCCATTTGCAGGGATTCTTGTGGCGGCCGGATCACCCGATGTCCCCGCAAAATATCTGGATCAGCTGGATGTCGGGGGGAAGCTGGTTATGCCGGTGGGAGATCAGGAACAGCAGATTTTGATGCGTATCACCCGCCACAAAGATGGCCGCTTCGAACGAGAGCAGTTGATGGGATGCCGTTTTGTCCCTTTAATTGGTGAGCAGGGTTGGCAATCGGAATCTCTCGTCTGAATTCAGGAACTTGTCGGGCTATACGGGCACTGGTTCCTGATAAACGGGTTTATGAGTATGAAAATTATCCGCCGCCTATACGATTGGGTTCTTTCCTGGGCCGAAACTCCTTATGGGGCTCCTGTGTTGGGTGTATTGGCCTTTGTTGAGGCGAGTTTCTTTCCTGTTCCGCCCGACGTCCTGCTCATGGCGCTTGCCCTTGCTCTACCTCTGAAATCATTTCGTTTTGCCCTGATCGCTTCGGTTGGTTCCGTCGCAGGTGGTGCCCTCGGTTATTTGATCGGATGGGGATTATGGGACGTGCTAGGCCCTTTTTTCTATCAATATGTCCCCGGGGTCACGGCTGCTGGTTTTGATCATGTGGGGGGATTGTTTGAACAATATGATTTCTGGATTATTTTCGCTGCAGGTTTCACTCCGATACCCTATAAAATCTTTACCATTGCTGCTGGTGTGTTCAATATAAATTTCCCAATTTTCATGTTGGCGTCCCTGGTGGGCCGAAGCCTGCGGTTTTTTCTGGTGGCAGCCATGTTCTACTACTTTGGCAAACCTGCCCGTCGATTGATTGATAAATATTTTAACCTTTTATCTATCTTATTGCTCATTGCATTAATTGGTGTCATTCTTCTGCTTAAATGCTTCTCTTGATGATTATTTGGGTGCCTGGGGATGCATAAACATTCTTCGACAGTATGACTGAAGGTGGTAAGTTCTGTGATGAAAATACGTATGACATTCTTGCTTCTGATCGCAGTTTCAAGTGTCTTGCTGGGTGCCTGTGAAGCAGGTGTCTACCATTCTGTCAAGCGCGGTCAAACTTTGTATCGTATCAGTCGTACCTATGATATTGATGAGGCCTATCTGGCTCGTGTCAATGGTATTTCTGACCCCTCACAGTTGTCGATTGGTATGCGACTGTTTATCCCCGGAGCTGATCGGGTTAAACATGTTCAGATCGTCAAGCCACAAACAGCCGGTAAAAACGTTCCTGCCCCGCCCAAGAAAAAAACCGCTGTAAAACAACCAGTACGTAAAAAAATACCCTCAGCACCAGCTAAGCCCCTTTCTCCTGATGTAAAAGCAACACAGGTCAAAAAACTGCAATGGCCGTTACGCGGAAAAATCGTTCGCTCTTTCAGCAGCAAAACAAAAGCTGGTCGAGGAAAAGGGATTGAAATATCGGTCCGCTCGGGAAGTCATGTTGCGGCAGCAGAGGCTGGCAAAGTTATTTATAGCGGGGATGGTGTTAATGGTTACGCTTTTCTGATTATTCTGCAGCATGAAAATGATTTTTTTACTGTCTATGGATTTAACCGTAAAAATCTGGTCAGGCAGGGGGATTTTGTCAGTCGGGGTGAGCAAATTGCCCTGTCTGGTACGCCACCGTCAGGTGGCAAACCACGGCTCCATTTTGAAGTACGTAAGGGGAAGCAAGCTGTAGATCCGATTTTGTACTTGCCTTAGTGTTCTTACGTATTTAGGCTAAGTCTTTGAATGTTATCGGGTTATTGTGGAGGTTGCGATGGATGATTTCAGTTCAAAAGACGGGAGTCCTGATAAAGGTGATGATCTTGAGGTTGTAAAAGAAAAAAAGCTAAATGAAGAAAAAACGTATTCTTTTAATGATGAGCAGGCGACTGCGGATGCTATCAAGCTCTATCTCAAAGAAATTCAAAAAAGCCAACTACTCACTGCCGCAGACGAACGGGAACTTGCCGGACTGATTGCGCAGGGTGATGAAGTTGCCAGAGAGCGCATGATTGAATCAAACTTGCGCCTCGTGGTTAAAATCGCCAAACGCTATATGAATCGTGGTTTGCCTTTTCTCGATTTGATCGAAGAGGGGAATCTGGGACTGATCAAGGCGGTTGAAAAGTTCCAGATCAGCAAAGGGTGCCGTTTTTCCACTTATGCAACCTGGTGGATTCGTCAAGCGATAGAACGCTCGATAGTCAACCAAAGTCGAACGATTCGCCTGCCGGTTCACGTTGCTGATGATATCAATAAACTGGTAAAAATCAATCGCGATCTGGTGCAACGTTTAAAGCGTGAACCAGAAGTGAATGAAATTGCCGAGGCCATGGGGGGAGATGTCAAATACGTGCGTCGGATGATGACTCTGGTCAAGAAAACTTATTCGATTGAGCACCCCCTGGGTGAAGGTGAAGATTATAGTCTGATTGATACCATTGAAGATACAAAACTTGTCGACCCTGGCAGTCAAATTGAGGATCTGGATCGTTTTGATCATGTTCAGGAATGGATGACCGATTTAAGTGAAAGCGAACGTGAAATTCTTGCCTTGCGTTTCGGTCTGGACGATTGTGAGCCACAAACCCTCGATACTATCGGGAAAAAGTATGGGGTCACCCGCGAAAGAATACGACAAATTGAAGCCAAAAGTCTGATCAAATTAAGAAAATCTATGGAGACTAGTCGCTCTGACGAAGATCACGACTAGTATTTATCTGGAGTTGCCAATGGATGAGTTGAGAAAAATTATCCGTGATATCCCCGATTTTCCGAAAAAAGGAATCGTTTTTAAAGATATTACAACCTTGTTATCTGATGCAAAAAGCTTTCACCGTATGGTTGATCTTCTGGCTCATCGTTATCTTGGTGAAAAGATTGACCAAATTGTCGGTATTGAAGCACGTGGATTTATTCTGGGAGCCGCTTTGGCGTATAAGCTCGGAACGGGTATTACTCTGGTTCGTAAGCCCGGAAAACTTCCCTATCAGACACATAGTGTCAGTTATGAACTCGAATATGGCAGTGATTCCCTCGAAATTCACGAAGATGCGTTTCAAAAAGGGGATCGAGTAATTATTGCCGATGACCTGCTGGCCACTGGTGGCACTATGGCGGCAGTCGTTGAGTTGATAGAAAAGCTTGGGGCAGAAATCCATGAGTGTGCATTTATGGCTGAACTGGAG
The DNA here is from genome assembly GCA_002049545.1 of Deltaproteobacteria bacterium tcs-42. Lineage (GTDB taxonomy): Bacteria > Desulfobacterota > Desulfuromonadia > Desulfuromonadales > Geopsychrobacteraceae > Desulfuromusa. The sequence continues at coordinate 38,940 of LLYT01000015.1, forward strand.
TTTCTCGATGGCCGGAGCAAGCTGCCAGATGGCAAGGTCTACAGTCTGTTGAAACTTTGAATATTCTCTGTTAACAGAACGATCTAAAGGACTTGTCAAATATACCACTCTAAGTTATAAGCATCCCCACGGCCCCGTAGCTCAGCTGGATAGAGCGGCACCCTCCTAAGGTGATTGTCGGAGGTTCGAATCCTCCCGGGGTCGCCATAATAAGAAATTAAAACGGTTATTCAGCGTGATCTTTTAACCGTTTTTTTTGTGTCATCACTGCTTATAACGTTGTGCAGCCGGTTCTGCTGTTTATCAAGGGGAAGAGATACAACCATGTCTGGACATATCATAACTTCCAAGGTTGAAAGCGCCTATTGTATTCAGTTGCATCGACCAGAGAAGAAAAATGCGCTTACTGCTGAAATGTACACAGCAATAGCTGACGCTATCAGGACGGCAGATGGCGATGACAGCATCAGTGCCATCATTCTGTACGGGATAGAAGGTTGCTTTACGAGTGGTAATGATCTTGCCGGATTCCGTGACGGCCCATCCCCCGATAGAATTTATCCGCACAATATTTATATTGATGCCTTGAGACATGCGCGGAAACCGGTTATTGCAGTTGTTGATGGGCTTTGCCTGGGGATTGGAACCATCATGCTGTTTCACTGTGATTTTGTTTATGCCGGACCGAAGACCCATTTTTCTCTGCCATTTCTTAATCTGGGGCTTTCCCCGGAAGGGGGAACCAGCTACATTCTGCCGCACTTGATTGGGTATCAGAAAGCGGCAGAGATTATTTTACTTGGAGAAAGGTTTGGAGCCGATTTAGCAGAACAAATGGGGCTGGTCAATGGAGTCGTTGCAGCATCTGAGTTGATGGATCGTGCTTTGGAGGTCGCCGGGAAACTGGCAACGAAGGATGCCGATGCTATTCTTGCCGCCAAGGCGTTGCTTAAGAGTGGAATGAATGATGCTGTCAATACCGCTTTAGCGCGGGAACTCGATTTGTTTAACGAGCGGATGGCCACCCCGGAAGTCAGTGAAGCGATTGCTGGATTTTTTAAAAATAAATGATGAGTTGGTTTTTGCTGAACACTCTAATTGACACTCCAGCCTGATATTGTTATAAATTTTGTAACGGGCGACTCGCAGCCCGTTTCCCTCAGTGACGGTGACAGTCCGTCCCTGTGTAACCGTGAGAGACATAGGAGGCCAACATCAGGATTATCACTCCGGGTAGCACCTCCCCGTCGCACCCATCGAACGGGGTTGCCGGAGGTAAGTAACTCGCTACGTCGTGAGGCGGGCGGGAGAAG
>LLYT01000016.1 GCA_002049545.1 Deltaproteobacteria bacterium tcs-42
CCGGATGCGGGAAAACCGCATGTCCGGTGGCAACGGAGGGCTTGGTCTTGGTGACAGGGCCATTCTATTCTCTGATTATTCACCACCACTACCGATAAGGGCTTGTGGTACCCATGGAAAGGGCGTCTGTCGCCACGGACGGCGACAGTCGAACGGCCATGGACGGCGCAAAGTGGCCCTTGGAATGGGTGCCTCAAGGCATTGCTGAACAGTTACAATTCAAGAAAGTCCCGGCCAGATCCGGGGCTTTCTTGCTGTAACTTTTACGGCTTTATCACTCTTTCACGTTCAGCAGGAGCCAGACTCCCAATAACAAGAAAATAAAATTTGTCGACCATGCTGCAAAAAGTGGTGGTACGGCGTTGGAGTAGCCGAAGGCCATGACCAATGATTGGAGAATGAAATACACAACGCCAATTCCCAGACTGAGTCCCACTCCCAGGGCAATATTGCTATTACGGCCCCTTTGCAAGGCAAAAGGAATCCCCAGAAAACCCATGATCAGGCAGGTGAATGGAACTGCCAGTCGGCTATGCATATCAACACGCTGTCGAGTGGCGTCGTAGCCTTCATGTTCAAGTTTGTCCGCCATAGCTGAGAGTTGTTGAAAGTTGAATTCATTATTCAGATTTTCACGACCAGAAAAATCTTCCGGTTTTCGGTCAATATCAAGAACCTGATTCTCAAGGGCTGTTGTTTTAATCAAATCACCCGACGCAGAATCAAAAATAATTTCGGTCAGGCTTTCTGTCTGCCATCCCCCATTGTGGAAATGGGCGACGGGTGTGTCTTGTCGTCTGGCGATTTTTTGCTGCCCATCAAACGTGAAAATCTTGACCCCCTGTAATCGCTTTTTCTCCAGGTTTGCAACGGCAATATTAATGATCTGATTATCATTTCGGTACCAGATTTCATTACGGGTCAATTGGATCTGTTGCTTCCCTTTTAATTTAAACTCTAAGAGACTGTTCAATTGTTTGGTATTCCACGGAATAATAAATTCATTGATCAGCAACAGGAGAAATGAAAGGAGTAAAACCAGGCCCATCAACGGTTGCACAACTCGCCAGAGGTTGACACCACAGGCACGCACAGCGGTGATCTCATTGGTTCGACTGAGTCCACCGAGGGTCAAAACCATGCTGGTTAAAATGGCCAGCGGGAGAATCTGGGCAAAGATAAAAGGGATACTGTTGCTCAGGTAAATGAAATAATCCCAGGCAGCTGCTTTGTGATCGATAAAGTCGTCAACTTTTTCAAAAAAATCGATCAGCAGGTAGATGCCGATAAAAGCGGCAACGCACAGCGTTAAAATGCGGATGAAATGTAGCAACAGAAACCGATCGAGGATTTTCATGATTCCCCCCCGGTTGAACTGTGACGTGACAAATATTGACGGATCTTTTTTGGTGCACTGAAAATTTGCAAAGGCTTTTCGATGGCGGTGCGATGCAGCAGCCAGGAGCCTCCCAGAAAAAAACAAAAATTGGGGAGCCAGAGAATAATTGCTGCAGGAAGCAGGCCTTTGTCAGCTATGTTGCCAGCGAGGCTCAACAAAACATAGTAGACCAGAAACACCAGAAGAGCCATGGTGAACCCCGCCCCCTTCCCGGACCGCTGTGATTGCAAGCCGAGAGGGACACCGATCAGTACCAACACTAAGGGGGCGAATGCGATAACAACACGTTCATGCTTTTCCACCTGGAGATGAAATTTGGTGTTGATTCTGGATGCTTTGTCTATGGCGTTGTTCAGTTCTGACCACGAGAGTTCACTGCGTGAACGGTGGCGGCTTTTATTGCCTAGCTGGCGGCCTACATCCAGATTGATATCATAATTGTTAAAACTGATAGTCTGGTAGGTTGTATGTTTTATATTTGCCGGACGTCTATGGATGCTGCCATCGCTGAGTCGCAGTGTCAGACTGTATTGATTCGGGTCAGAGATAAAACGCCCCTGGCGGGCTGTAATGGTTGTGGGTGTTTCGCTATCGCGTTCATCCGAAATAAAGACATCCTGCATGATCCCACGTTCATCATCCATGCCGCGTGTGTAGAGGACAATTCCTGCGAATTCGTCATTAAATATTCCCGGTCTGACACTGACGCTGGCGTTACTGGAGGCAATCTGGAAAAGTTTTCCACGAAAAGCTGTTTTGCTGGCGGGTTCAATGGTGGTGGTGATCCACGCCGTCAGTAAGCTGAAAATAATCGCCAGAAGCAGAACCGGTTTCACCAGATTATAGAGGCTGATGCCGGATGCTTTAAGGGCGATGTACTCACTGTCGGCAGAAAAACGTCCAAATGCCAGAAGGATGCCCAATAAAAAAGAGAGGGGAACGGTGACACTGAAAAACGTCGGTAGCAGGTAGCTGAACAGTTTTACGATTTCTGCTGCGGGAACCCCTTTGTTGATGACCAGTTCAACCAGTCGGGGGATTTTCCCCATCAGCAGAACAAAAGTAAAAATCAGGAGGCTCAACAGAGTCGGAACACTGATTTCCTTGAGAGTATATCGGTGGATACGCAAATTTGACATGGAGGCGCATGTTAGTACGCTGGCTTGATCCTGTAAACTCCCTTTTTAACTGAAAAACAAGTTGTTTTTTGGGCGATTTTCGGTTTGCTGACTTTGTTTTTCACTTGATTGCGTCTATAGAGGAGTGTTATAGGTTCGCAGTTAATCAATTCACACGCTTCAGGATTTGGGCAGGATGGTTCTCGACTGTACGAAGAGACCTGCCGGAGTGGATCGGAGCGGAGGAGCTAAACCAACTCAAGGAGAAAAGAAAATGGCACAAATTACCATGAAGCAAATGCTTGAAGCCGGTGTACACTTTGGTCATCAGACCAAACGCTGGAACCCTAAAATGAAGCCCTACATCTTTGGTGCGCGTAACGGTATCTACATTGTTGATCTGCAGAAAACTGTACGTTATTTCAAAACAGCTTACCAGTTTATTCAGGATACTGTTGCTAACGGCGATAAGGTTCTGTTCGTTGGAACCAAAAAGCAGGCACAGGATGCTATCAAAGAAGAATCGCTGGGCGCCGATCAGTATTTTGTCAATAACCGCTGGTTGGGTGGAATGTTGACCAATTTTACGACGATCAAGGCCAGTATTGAACGGTTGAAAAAGATTGAAGCGATGGTCGCTGATGGGACTATTGAGCAGTACACCAAAAAGGAAGCGCTGGAGCTCGAGCGGCAACGTGAAAAGCTGGAGAAAAACTTGGGTGGTATTAAGCATATGACCAAACTGCCCGGTGCTGTTTTTGTTATCGATCCTAAAAAAGAAGCCATTGCGGTACGGGAAGCAAATAAACTTGGGATTCCGGTTGTTGCTGTCGTTGACACTAACTGTGATCCAGATAACATTAACTACGTTATTCCAGGTAATGATGATGCGATTCGCGCAATTCGTTTGTTCGCATCAAAAATGGCCGAAGCTTGTGTCGAGGGTGATCAGCGCCGTAAAGAGAAAAAGCAGACTGTGGCAGAGGGTAAAGATGAACCTGTCGTTGAAACAGCTCCTGCACCCGAGAAAGAGGCAGCTCCAGAAAAGGAAGTTGCTCCTGCAGTAGAGACAGCAGAACCAGCGGCAGAGTCGAAAGAACCTGCAGCAGAATAAAAATAGAGAAGTCAAAATAATGGACAGGCCTGCGGCCGGGCTCAGGCTCGGCCGTTGGTTTAACTGGATAGATATTTCGGGACGGGACAAAGTAGCCCGTCTATAGAATCAGGGAGGAAAGATCGTGAGTATTACAGCAGCAATGGTCTCCGAGTTGCGTAAAAAAACCGGAGCAGGAATGATGGATTGTAAAAAAGCCTTGACTGAAAAAGCCGGTAATATGGATGATGCCATCGATTTTTTACGTAAAAAAGGGCTCTCTGCCGCCGCTAAAAAATCTGGCCGGGTTGCTTCAGAAGGTGCAGTCGCAGCGGGCACAGATGGAACTGTCGGAGCTATAGTTGAAATCAATGCTGAGACCGATTTTGTTGCCAAGAATGACGCCTTTCAAGTTTTTGTTGCGGGAGTAAGGGATGTGCTTCTCGCGAATGATGTGGCTGATGTTGAAGCTCTTAACGCCGTTGATTATCCTGGAACTGGCCGGACTGTTGCTGCAGAGTTAACCCATCAGATTGCTACAATCGGTGAAAATATGGGGATTCGTCGCATGGCACGTATCGATGTTGGCCAGGGTATTGTCACCTCCTATATTCATGGTGCCGGTAAAATTGGTGTGCTGGTAGAATTGCAGACTGAGTCGACCGACGAAAAAGTAGCTGAATTGGGGAAACAACTGGCCATGCATGTTGCCGCTGCTGCTCCTCAGTATCTGGATCGGGACAGTGTTCCTGCTGAAATCGTTGAGAAAGAAAAAGAGATCATGCGGGTTAAGGCTCTCGAAAGCGGTAAGCCAGAAAATATTGTTGAAAAGATCATTCTTGGCCAGATCAATAAATATTTTGGCGAGGTTTGCCTCCTTGAGCAAGCGTTTGTCATTGATCCCGAGCAGAAGGTTGGTAAACTTATTGCTGCCCTGGCCAAAGAAATTGGTGCCGATATCAAGTTGAACAGTTATGTTCGCTATCAGCTAGGTGAAGGGATCGAGAAAAAAGAAGATGACTTCGCAGCTGAAGTTGCGGCTATGAGCAAGTAGTAAAAATATTGCTTAGCCCTATGATCCTTATTCTAACCGGCAGGAGATATTTGTGGCGACAATTAAATACCGACGTATTCTACTGAAGTTGAGTGGTGAGGCACTGGCTGGAGAGCAGGGCTATGGTATTGATCCTGATGTTATCAATGGAATCGCTGCCGAAATCAAAGAGGTCATTGCCCTTGGAGTTGAGGTCGCTGTTGTCATTGGTGGTGGTAACATTTTCCGTGGATTGGCAGCTTCATCCAAGGGGATGGATCGTGCCAGTGCCGACTATATGGGAATGTTGGCGACCGTCATGAATAGTCTGGCCATGCAGGATGCACTGGAGAATCAGGGTGTTGTGACCCGGGTTCAGTCGGCCATTGATATGAAACAGGTTGCTGAGCCTTATATCCGTCGTCGTGCCGTGCGCCATTTGGAAAAAGGGCGTGTTGTTATTTTTAGTGCCGGCACCGGAAATCCCTATTTTACGACCGACACTGCTGCCAGTTTGCGGGCTATGGAGATCAATGCCGAAGTCATTCTCAAGGCAACCAAGGTGGATGGAGTCTATACTGCCGATCCGAAGAAAGACAGGGATGCGGTTAAACTGCCGATATTAACCTATCTGGAAGTTTTGCAGAAAGGGCTTCAGGTTATGGATGCGACTGCAACTTCGCTATGTATGGATAATAATTTGCCGATGATTATTTTTGATATGACCCATCGTGATAATGTCAAAAAGGTGGTTCTTGGCGAGGCAATTGGAACAATTGTCAAGGGAGGTGACGGGAATGGTTAACGAAGTTTTGAGTGAGGCTCGTGGCGCTATGGACAAGGCGGTCAAGTCTTTGAAGAGAGAGATGACCAAGGTTCGTACCGGTCGTGCCAGTGTTTCGTTGCTGGATGATGTCAAGGTTGATTACTATGGAGTACCGACACCACTCAGCCAGGTGGCCACTCTGGCAGTTCCGGAGGCACGCTTGATGACGGTTCAGCCGTGGGAGAAGAATTTAATCCCCGATATCGAAAAAGCGATTTTTAAAGCTGATCTTGGCTTGACCCCTTCATCAGATGGGGTTTTGATTCGTTTGCCGGTTCCGGCATTGACCGAAGAACGACGCCGCGAAATGGTGAAAATTATTAAGCGGATGTCAGAAGATGCAAAGATTTCTGTCCGAAATGGACGTCGTGATGCCAATGAAAATCTCAAAATGCTAGAGAAAGAAAAAGAAATTACCGAAGATGAGCTCAAGCGGGGAGAGAAAAGCGTTCAACAACTGACTGATGACTTTGTCAGCACCATCGACTCGATAGTGCAGAACAAAGAACAGGAAGTCATGGAAATTTGATCCTCGAATCTGTTTCCAGGAAAGTGTTGGACTTTGCCGGTCGGTTGCGCTGTTCTTCAGTGGGGTCTGGCGAGGTTCAGCAACTTCGTAGCCTGAAAGGAGATTGAATAATGGCTCTGAAAATCACTCAAGAGTGCATTGGCTGTGGTACCTGTGTCGATGCTTGTTTGTTGGGTGCTATTGTTGAATCGGGAGATGTTTATATTATTACCGATGAGTGTACCGAATGTCGCGATTGCATTGATAGCTGTCCGGTTAATGCTATTGTTGACTGATTGACTTCACATAGAGTTTTAAAAAGGACGTTTTTACGACGTCCTTTTTTTATGGCTTTTAAAATGTCCAGAAGATCAATTTCTTGCTGTTCATGTATGAGCCGTGTTATTTTTTAAAATTACAATTTTTCTTATGACCTTAGTGGTTTTCCGGGGGGCTTTATTGGATGTCAACTTTTGTACAAAGCGCTGAAAAACGACACCTCGAACATCTCGCTATTATTATGGATGGTAATGGTCGTTGGGCTAAGCAGCGTGGATTACCCAGGGTCGCAGGGCATCAGCAGGGGGTTGAGGCGGTTACTCGCATCGTTGATGAATGTGTTCGGCATGGGATTCGTTACCTCAGCTTATTTGCGTTCAGTTCTGAGAACTGGGGTCGTCCCCGCCAGGAAATAGATGCCTTGATGGGGCTGTTGCTGCAATATTTGAGTTCGCAGCGGCAGAAGATGCTAACTGAGAGGATCAGATTGCGGGTCATAGGTGATCTCTCCCGGTTATCGGAGCCGGTTCAATCCGCCCTGGTCGACGTTGTCAGGGAAACATCGCAAGGGCAGACATTCACACTGATTCTGGCTCTTTCCTATGGTGGTCGGGATGAAATCATGCGTGCTGCCAAGCAAGTTGCCCGGCATGCACTTGATGGACATCTGGATATTGATCAGCTTGATAATAAATCATTTTCAGCATTCCTCGATACTGGCGATTTACCTGAGCCCGATTTGTTGATCCGCACCAGCGGAGAAGTACGAATCAGTAATTTTCTGCTGTGGCAGGCAGCGTACGCAGAGTTTTACTTTACCGATGTTCTCTGGCCCGATTTTGATGCCGTGGAATTGCAGAAAGCGCTGGCTGAGTATTCACAGCGTAAACGTCGGTTTGGGCTTACGGACGATCAAACGGAACCACAAATCAAGGAGAGTAACGATTAAACAGCGAATTATTACAGCTATTATCGCTTTGCCATTGCTGATTTTGCTGCTTGGATATGCCAACCCTGCAGTTTTTTCTTTTTTTCTGGCTTTGGTCCTGTTTTTCAGCCTGATTGAGTTTAATCGCCTCGGGTTGGGAACGGAACATCGCCTGGAACAGTGGCTTGCTGCTATTACGGGTACAACGGTTATCCCACTGCTGTTTTTCGAAAATCCAGGGCTGTTGTTTCCTTTGCTGACCGGAGCGCTATTGGTTTTTTCTTTATTGTTTCTGTTCCGTTTGCCGGTCATTACCGAGGTTCACCATCGTTTAGGCTGGATTGTTCTCGGGCTTATATACCTTCCGTTACTGTTGGGCCATCTGATTCCGCTCCGGATGTTGCCTGATGGGCAACGCTGGATTTTCTTGACCCTTATTGTGGTTATGAGTTGTGACAGCTTTGCTTATTTTGTTGGCAGAAAAATTGGCAAGCGCAAACTGTATCTGGCGGTGAGTCCCAATAAAAGTATTGAGGGGGGGATTGCCGGATTAGCTGGATCGATTTTTGCGGTGCTGGTTGTCAAGTCGACCTTCCTGCCGGTCATCGGTTTTGTTGATGGGGTTGTGCTTGGATTGTTGCTTGGTGTTGTGGGACAACTTGGTGATTTGTTTGAGTCGTTGTTAAAACGCGCCTGCCAAGTTGATGACTCTGGAAGTATCATCCCCGGACACGGTGGACTCCTTGATCGTTTGGATAGCCTGTTGTTTGCATTTCCCGTCATTTATTATATTGCACGATACGGCTACGGAGGCTGAGAACTCGGTTGAAAAAAATAGCAGTTCTTGGTTCGACAGGGTCCATTGGAGTCAGTACTCTCGAAATAGTCAGGGCATTTCCTGATTGCTATCGGGTTGTTGCTTTGACTGCCGGCAATAATATTGATCTGTTACACAAGCAGATTGATATTTTTCGACCACGTATTGTCTCTGTCGTTTCTGCAATTGACGCACAGAAACTGAGTCAGCAGCTCAAAGGGGTTGATGTTCAGATATGCAGTGGTATTGAGGGGATGATCCACTGTGCAACGGTTCCCGAAGCAGATATGGTTGTTGCCGCAGTTGTCGGGGCCGCCGGGCTGGTACCCACAATGGCAGCAATCAAGTCGGGGAAGGATGTCGCTCTGGCCAATAAAGAGACACTGGTGACAGCAGGTAGCTTGATCATGGCAGAGGTCGAGCGGCAGAAAATTAATCTTATTCCTGTCGATAGCGAACATTCGGCAATCTTTCAGTCGATGACGGGTCAGCGTCGTCAAGATGTTCAACGCTTGATTCTGACGGCGTCCGGTGGTCCGTTCAGAGAACATGGCCTGGCGCAATTCCGGACAATAACTCCGGCTGATGCCCTGGCTCATCCGAACTGGGATATGGGGCGGAAGATTTCGATCGATTCTGCGACAATGATGAATAAAGGGCTAGAGGTGATTGAGGCCCGTTGGTTGTTTGATTTTCCTGCCACGATGATCGATGTTCATATCCATCCCGAAAGTATTATCCATTCTCTGGTTGAGTATCGCGATGGAGCAGTTATGGCTCAACTCGGAGTCCCCGATATGAAAACACCAATTGCCTACGCGCTATCGTGGCCGGAACGGTTACCATTATCTCAACACCCCCTTGACCTTTGCAACGTGGGGAACTTATCATTTTCCGAACCCGATACAGAGCGTTTTCCCTGTCTGCGGCTGGCCTACGCCGCTTTGACTCTGGGCGGAACCGTTCCTGCGGTGATGAATGCGGCAAATGAAGTTGCTGTTGAGGCCTTTTTAAATAACAAGCTCAGTTTTCTAGGGATTTCTCAAGTGATAGAAAAAGCTATGTATCAGCATCAGGGTGAAGATCTTACCACTGTGGAACAGGCCTTACAGGCCGATCTGTGGGGGCGACACAAAGCACACGAATTGATCAGTGGAGGATTGGTATGACAACGATTATGGCTGGCATTTTGATGCTGGGCGTCCTCGTTTTTGTTCATGAACTGGGGCACTTTGTCATCGCCAAAATGTGTGGCGTTAAGGTTTTGAAATTCTCTCTCGGATTCGGGCCCAAACTGGTGTCGCGGCGGCGTGGTGAAACGGAATATCAGATTTGTATCATCCCCCTCGGTGGATATGTACAGATGCTCGGAGAAGGGAGTGGAGAACAGGGGGAAGAGGTTGACCTTACAGCGGAAGAAAAGGCTCGTTCATTTTCGGAGCAATCGGTTGCCAAACGGTTAGCAATTGTTTCAGCGGGTCCGGTGATGAATCTGGCATTGCCTCTGTTGATCTTGCCGATCTCTTTTATGGTCGGTGTGCAAATGCCGAATTATCTCGACCAACCTGCATGTATTGGTTATGTCGTACCCGAATCAAATGCAGCAGCGGGAGGGTTTCTTGCCGGGGATTGTGTTACTGCCGTCAATCAGCGTCCGGTTGAGAGCTGGAACGACTCAAATAAGGGGTTTGTCTCTCAGGCTGGAGAAGATCTGATTTTTCAGGTTGAACGTGACGGTCAAGAATTGCAGCTTTTTATCCCGGCTGAGAATGATAGTTTGCAGGGAATGCAAGTGCTGGGTTTGTTGCCCCGACAGGAAGCACGTATCGGTGGATTAGCTCCTGACATGCCGGCAGCTGTTGCTGGTATTCAGGAAGGGGATTTGATTTTACAAATAGCTGATCAGCCAATAGCTTCCTGGTATGATCTTAAAGGGGTTATCCAGGAGGTTGGCAATAGAGCGGTTCCCGTTCAGCTGGAGCGCGCTGGAGAGCCCCTTGTTGTAGAGTTGACACCGGAGCAACGTGGTGGGGAGGGTGATTATCTGCTCGGTATTGCCCCCCTCTACCAATCGGAGTTGAAACGTTTTGGTTTGGCGGCAGCGGTGCGTGAAGGTGCGTCCAGAACCTGGGAACTCATTGAGTTAACGGTTGTTTTTGTCGAAAAACTGTTTACCGGCAATGTCTCAACTAAAAACATTGGTGGCCCTATCACTGTGGTTCAGATTGCCGGGCAAGCGGCACAAACAGATGTGTCGGCTATTTTGTCGGTTTTGGCTTTCATCTCAATCCAGCTGGGGATTTTAAATCTTTTGCCCATTCCGATTTTAGATGGTGGTCACATTCTTTTTTATCTGATCGAATTAATTATCGGGCGACCTGTTTCAATTCGTGCCCGGGAAATGGCTCAGCAGGTTGGTATGGCTATGTTGCTGATGTTGATGGTTCTTGCTTTTTACAATGATATCATCAGGTTGTGGGGTTGATGGGCGAAATAAAAAAGACCAGGATTCTTGCTGTTGATAGTTCATCTCTCACCGGTAGTGTTGCTCTGTGTCAAGGTGAGTCCCTGGTCGCTGAATTACTGTTAAATGTTCGCAGCACCCATAGTGAAAAGCTACTCAAGCAGATTGATCTTCTCCTTGGTGAGGCCAACTGGAAGCTTGAAGATCTGGACCTTCTGGCTGTAGTGACCGGGCCCGGCTCTTTTACCGGGCTGCGAATCGGAATCGCCACCATTAAAGGTTTGGCTCAGGTTCTGAACAAGCCGGTTGTTTCTGTTTCATCCCTGCAAGCTATCGCAATGAATTTACCATTATCTCCAGTCCCCATTTGTGCTTTTATTGATGCCAGAAAAAAAGAAGTTTATAGCCAGCTGTTTGAATGGCATCCCGACAGCGGTCCGGTTGCGCTTGGTGAAGCCTCTGTTTTGCCTCCGGAACAGCTGTTGAAAGGGTTGCCTGGGGAAGTTGCTCTGGTCGGAGATGGTGTTTCTGTTTATCGTTCCCTTATTGACGAGATCCTTGCTGCTCGCGCCCTGGTGCCTATCGCCACAGCTCACCAACTGCGTGCGGTTCATACTTCATGGCTGGCGTTACGGGCCTGGTCTATGGGCTTGGCTCAAAATGGTGCTGAGATACTTCCGACCTATATTCGCCCTTCGGACGCTGAGTTGAATCTGTCGATCAAACAAAGCACTCAAAGGCCGGGTTAATTGTTGACAATTTTGAGTCAATTTGGTTATTTTATCGTCAGCTTTTTATAGTATATCTTCTCTCACATGCGCGGAGGTGCCAATGGACATTGATCAGACCCTTTTGCAAAATCTTACCGAATCTAACCCGCGTTTTCGCAAACTCTACGAGGAACACAGTCTGTTCGAGAAACAGTTGTCAGAATATGACAAAAAGGGATTTTTATCCCCCCAGGAAGAAACTGAAAAAAGCAAAGTGAAAAAAATGAAACTGGCCGGCAAGGATGAAATGGAAAAAATTATCCAGTCAGTGACCTCCTGACTCCGTTTGTAACAACGGAATATTTTGATACAGCAAAGGGTTTAAGCGGATGCTTAAGCCCTTTGCTGTATTGAGATAACTTAAAAAATACCTTCGCCTTGCTGGACGATATTTTGTTTAGTCGCTATGTTCTTTTTTAAAGTGCATCATTATTGATTAATTGATAGCTTGCAACAAAATTGAAAATTTGAGGAGGAACAGATGGGATTGACCGGGTCACAAATTTTACTTGAATCTTTGACGCTTGAAGGGGTCGATACTGTTTTTGGTTACCCCGGGGGGGCGGTTATCAATATTTATGATGATCTTTATGAATCATCAATCAATCACGTTCTGACCCGGCACGAACAGGCTGCAGTTCATGCTGCCGATGGTTATGCCCGTTGCACTGGTAAGGTGGGAGTCGCTATTGCTACCAGCGGCCCGGGGGCGACGAATACCGTGACAGGAATTGCCACGGCTTACATGGATTCGATTCCGATGGTTGTTATTACGGGTCAGGTCCCAACGCCATTGATTGGTAACGATGCTTTCCAGGAAGCGGATATGTGTGGCATCACCCGTCCCTGTACCAAGCACAACTTTCTGGTAAAAGATATCCGTGATCTGGCCAAAACGATCAAGGAAGCCTTTTATATCGCTCGAACCGGTCGCCCTGGACCGGTATTGATTGATTTACCAAAGGATATCCAGGTCGCCACACATAAATTCAGTTATCCCGATAAGGTCAATTTGCGCGGATATAAGCCAACCTATAGCGGAAACATCCGCCAGATTGAAAAAGCGGCCAAGATGATACTCGCAGCACGCAAGCCAGTTCTCTATGTCGGTGGTGGCATCACCCTCTCGGGGGCCGATGACGTGTTACTCAAGCTGGCAGAGCAGACCCAAATCCCCGTAACAACGACTCTGATGGCAATGGCTGCCTTTCCTCAACGACATCCCCTGGCCTTGGGAATGTTGGGGATGCATGGGACGTTTTCTGCCAATATGTCAGTCACAGAATGTGATCTGTTGATTGCTGTGGGTTCCAGATTTGATGACCGGGTGACGGGACGGATCGATAGCTTTGCTGAAAAAGCCAAGGTTATTCACGTTGATATTGATCCAACTTCAATCGGGAAAAATGTCGGGGTTGATCTGCCAATTGTCGGTGATCTCAAAGATGTATTGGGCAAGTTGCAGGGTTGCCTGGGTAAAAAGGCCGAACTGGTAGAAGATCTGGTCGAGGCGACGAAAGAGTGGCGAACGATGATTGATGAGTGGAAAGAACGTCATCCAATGACATATCGTTCTTCCAAATCGGTGATCAAGCCGCAGTATGTTATTGAGAAAATCAGTGAATTGAGCGATGAAAATGCCATTGTTACAACAGAGGTTGGTCAACATCAGATGTGGGCGGCGCAGTTCTTTACTTTCAGACAACCGAAAACTTTTTTGACCTCTGGTGGTTTGGGAACGATGGGGTTTGGTCTCCCTTCAGCTTTAGGTGCACAGGTTGCGTATCCTGATCGACAAGTGATTGATATCTCTGGCGACGGATCATTTCAAATGAATTCTCAAGAGCTGGCGACCCTGGTGCAGTATAATCTCCCGGTAAAAATTGTTATTCTGAATAACAATTACCTGGGTATGGTTCGTCAGTGGCAGCAGATGTTCTTTGAAAAGCGTTACAGCCAAACTGTGATGGAGCTACCGATTGATTTTATTAAACTCGCGGAAGCTTATGGCGCAACCGGCTTGCAAGCAACCAAGGTGGATGATGTTGAATCGACGATCAAACAAGCATTGGAAATACCAGGTCCTGTTTTGATGAATTTCAAGGTTTCCCGCGAAGAGAATGTTTTGCCGATGGTTCCTGCTGGTAAAGCGATTCATGAAATGGTTCTTGCTTCCTAATCACGTGCTATAGACAGAACGACCAATTCAGGTCGGGAGGATTAAGTCAATGAAACATACAATTTCGGTTCTGGTAGAAAATGAGTTCGGGGTCCTTTCCCGGATTTCAGGATTGTTTTCTGGTCGTGGTTTTAATATAGAAAGTCTCTCTGTTGCTCCAACGATCGACTCTGCCCTTTCTCGCATGACTCTGGTGACGCGGGGTGATGATCAAATTCTGGAACAAATCACCAAGCAGCTGAATAAACTTATTTCTACCATCAAGGTTGTTGATTTCACCGATGGAGAATATATCGAGCGAGAACTGGCGCTGATCAAGGTTGCAACCGATGCAGAATCGAGGGCCGAGGCTCTGCGAATCGTCGATATCTTTCGTGCTAAGGTTATCGATGTCACACCCAAATCGTACACAATTGAAATTACTGGTGCTCCGGCGAAAATAAATGGGATTTTAGAGTTGTTGCGACCGATGGGGATTAAAGAGGTAGTTCGTTCCGGGCCGGTTGTTATCGGCCGTGGTGCCAAAGGGGTTGTTGGCTAGGAGGCTGTCGGACTATCCAGGTCCTGGCTGCAAATTTGAGGTTTCCGCATCGCCCGACAAGTTTCCGGGCCATTCAGATTGAGGGTTTCTATGCAAAATAAAAATCAACCAATTGCTCGAGAAGGCTATCCGTTTATTGCCCTGTTCGGTTTTGTTACTTTGGTGTTTGCCCTTTTGGGTTGGGCGTTCCTGACATTATTACTGTTGTTTTTGACTTTGTTCAGTGTCTATTTCTTCCGCAATCCTGAGCGTGTTATCCCCCAAGGTGACGATCTGGTGATTGCTCCCGCCGATGGTAAAGTTATTTTTGTTGGTGATGTTCAGGAAGATCGCTATTTCAAAGAGCGGGTGACCAAGGTCAGTATCTTCATGTCGGTTTTCAATGTCCATGTGAACCGGGTTCCATGTGCTGGAAAAGTCGTAGAGATGTACTATAATAAAGGACAATTTCTCAATGCTTCTTACGATAAAGCGAGTGAAGCTAACGAGCAATCTGGAATTCTTATGCAAACCGATGGCGGATCGCAACTTCTGTTTGTCCAGATTGCCGGCTTGATTGCCCGGCGCATTGTGACATATCCGGTGATCGGTGATGTTTTACAGCGTGGAGCACGTTACGGATTGATCCGGTTTGGTTCCCGGGTTGATATCTATTTTCCAAAAGATGCCACTGTGACCGCCACACTTGGTGAGCGTACTGTTGCTGGCGAAACCATTCTGGGGACATTGTCTTGAGGGAAGATTGTTTGAGAAGCGAGAAACATGAAAATCTGCGTAAAGGGGTTTATTTACTCCCTAACCTGATTACTGCTGCCGGTATTTTTGCCGGGTTTTACGTTATTATTGCGACAACCGATGGACATTATGAGCGAGCTGCCTGGTTTATTCTTCTGGCTGCCATCTTTGATGGCCTGGATGGCAAGGTCGCCAGGCTAACAGGAACCAGCAGTAAGTTTGGGGTTGAACTTGATTCCCTTGCAGATGTCATCTCCTTCGGCGTCGCTCCGGGAGTTCTCCTGTATGATTGGGCATTAAGACCTTTCGGTAATCTCGGCTGGCTGGCAGCATTTCTCTATGTGATTTGCGGGGCCTTGCGCCTGGCTCGCTTTAATGTGCAGGTCTCCACAGTCGAATCACGACGTTTTGTCGGTATGCCGATACCTGCGGCGGCCTGCATCGTAGCAACATGTGTACTGTTGTTTTATGAACTGGGGGGAACCGGTACGATCAAGATGGTTTCTATGGTGCTTCTGGTCTTCCTGCTGGCGTTTCTGTTGGTCAGCAACATAGAATATCTCTCCCTGAAAGATCCGGACCTGTTTAAACGTCAGCCGTTTGTCATGCTGGTCGTGGCAATCATGCTGCTGATCGTTATTGTTGCTAAACCGCAAATTATGCTATTTCTGATTGGCATGGCATACATGGCATCGGGGCCGATTGTATACTATATCGGATGGCGAAAAAAGAGACACGAAAACAAAGAAGTGCCTGTTGAAGCAGAAGAATTGTCCGAATGATGTTGGAATTCGGCTGATTGGGCTTAGAAATAGCTTGACTTGTTTATTTGTTTTATGTTGAATCTACCGATATTCAAAAGCGTTGAAGAGGAGTAGTAGGTGTTTATTCCGTTTGAGAGAGCCGGTGGTTGCTGTGAACCGGTACGGAAAAGCGTTGAACTCGCCTTGGAGCTGCAGGGATGAAGCCATATAAAGGTTAGTCTCTGTCGTGATCCTGCGTTAAAGGGGAAACAAGGTTCGCTTTTAGATCCTTAAAGGTGGATGAATCAGGGTGGTACCGCGGAGTTAGAGCTTTCGCCCCTGTCTATTTAATAGGCAGGGGCTTTTTTATTGGTGAAAGGGGGTGGTTCTCAAGTGGAATCTGACCTAGGTGACCTGAGAGTTATTGAGTATCGAATCAGTGAAGTTAACACGAACTACCCCGGATCAGGATAATCGGGAAACTATTGAGGAGTGACGTTATGAGTCAACAAGAAAACATTATAATTTTTGATACAACCTTGCGCGATGGTGAGCAATCTCCTGGTGCCAGCATGAATATTGAGGAAAAATTGCGGATTGCCCATCAACTGGAACGTTTAAATGTTGATGTCATGGAGGCTGGTTTTCCCATTGCCTCGGATGGTGACTTTGAGGCGGTCAAGAAAATTGCTCAAACCATCAAGGGGACACAGATTGCGGGGCTTTCACGCTCAAACGATATCGATATCGATCGAGCCTGGGATGCGTTGAAGTATGCTGGAGAGCGGGGCCGGATTCATACCTTTATTGCGACCAGCGATATCCATATGAAGTACAAACTGAAAATGAGTCAGCAGGAGGTTCTGGACATGGCCGTTGCTGCTGTGACCCGTGCTGCTGGATATACCCCTAATGTTGAGTTTTCTGCTGAGGATGCAGTGCGAACTCAACTTCCGTTTCTCGCTAAAGTTATCCAGGCAGTCATTGAGGCCGGTGCGACAACTGTGAATATCCCGGATACGGTTGGCTATACGATTCCGTCAGAATATTTCGATATCATCAGTTATCTCAAAAAGAATGTCAGTAATATTGATAAGGCGATCATTTCAGTTCATTGTCACAATGATCTTGGATTGGCGGTTGCTAACTCTTTAGCGGCGCTTCAAGCTGGAGCACGCCAGCTTGAATGTACGATCAACGGTATTGGTGAACGGGCTGGTAATTGCTCTCTTGAGGAAGCTGTCATGACCCTGCGTACCAGGCAGGATATCCTGCCATTCGCAACGGATGTTGTCACTGAACAGATCACCCCGGCGAGTAAGCTTCTGTCAACGATTACCGGTATTCACGTTCAGCCGAACAAAGCCGTTGTCGGGGTTAATGCCTTTGCTCATGAGGCAGGGATTCACCAGCATGGTGTGTTGATGGATAAATCAACTTATGAAATCATGACTCCGGAATCGGTTGGATTGAATCAGAATAAATTGGTTCTTGGTAAACATTCGGGCCGACATGCATTTATTGCCCGTTTGAAGCAACTTGGGTACGATCTTTCCAAAGAAGAGATTCAAAAAGCTTTTGTCCGCTTTAAGGCTTTGGCTGACATGAAAAAGGAAATATTTGACGAAGATCTTGACGCTATTGTTGCCGATGAAGTTTTTCGTGTTCCGGAAGTCTATAAATTGGAGCAGATGAATGTCAGTTCGGGTTCCTTTGCGGCTCCGACCGCGACAGTTGCGATGGAAGTCAATGGTAAGCGCAAAAGAGCCGCAGTGATGGGTGACGGGCCCGTCGATGCGGCGTTTAAAGCGATTAAGAAACTGACCAGGAGCAAGGCAACGTTGCTCAATTTCTCTGTCGGTGCAATCACAGGTGGAACCGATGCTCAAGGGGAATGCAGTGTGCGGTTACGTTCGGCAGAGGGGCGAGAGGTTCTGGGCCAGGGGGCTCACCCGGACATTATTGTCGCCAGCGCCAAGGCTTATATCAACGCATTAAATAAATTGATTGTGGCTGAAAAACGTTCTCATACCAGCATCTAGTGTCGTGTCACCCATGAAGTGTCGGTAATTGCTGGTTCTTTTACGGGTCAACTGCGTTACGTTTTCCGCTGTATAGCTATGGCTATGCAGCGAAAACCGCGCCTTGTTGACACGCAAAATCCCGGCGCAATTTTCCGCCATCTCATGCACGACACGACACTCGGCTTTCAGTATGGGGTGATGGATTCCAATAGCTGTTGCAGAAGATACTTTGAATCCATCTGTGGGGATCAAGAGCCCATCCGGCAAATAATGACAGTAAACACCAGGAGTACACATGGGTAAAACATTAGCAGTAAAAATATTTGACAGCCACCTTCGTGATGAGCCGTTTCCCGGGACAAAAATCCTTGACCTGGATCGGGTTCTTTGTCACGAAATTACCACCCCGGTGGCGATTGCCGATCTGGTCTGGCGCGGGAAAGATCGTGTTTTTGATCAAAATAAACTGAAAGTGGTCATTGATCACGTGACCCCTTCAAAAGATACAAAGACAGCAACCCAGGCCAAGATGCTTCGTGACTGGGCGCGACGTCACGAAATCCCCGACTTTTTCGATGTTGGTCGTAATGGTGTCTGCCACGCAATTTTTCCCGAAAAAGGGTATATCCGCCCCGGTTATACAGTCATTATGGGCGATAGTCACACTTGTACTCACGGTGCTTTCGGTGCTTTTGCTGCTGGTGTTGGTACCACGGATCTGGAAGTCGGAATTCTCAAGGGGGTCTGTGCCTTTCGAGAACCAGAAACCATTCGGATTAATCTGAATGGCACATTGTCTGAGGGTGTCTACGCGAAAGATGTTATCCTGCATGTTATCGCTACGCTGGGAGTCAACGGTGCCACCGACCGGGTTGTCGAATTCCGCGGGGCGGTTGTTGATGGTATGAGTATGGAAGCCCGGATGACCCTTTGCAATATGGCCGTCGAAGCAGGTGGAACTTCCGGTGTCTGTATGCCCGATATGAAGACGGTCGATTACCTCTGGGATTTCATCAAGGGTGAGTTCGCCGATAAGGATGCGGCGCTCGCCGATTACCGTCAATGGGTTTCCGATGACGATGCCGTTTACGCTTCAACTCTGGATATCGATGTGTCCACCCTGGACGCGCAAGTGACCTTTGGTTTTAAACCCGATTGTGTCAAGTCGGTCAAAGAGATGCAGGGAACACCGGTTGATCAGATTTATATCGGTAGCTGTACCAATGGTCGGCTTGAGGATTTGCGGCAGGCAGCCGAACTTCTCAAAGGGAAGCAGATAGCTGGCTCTGTTCGCGGAATTGTTTCTCCGGCAACCCCGAAGGTCTTTCAGGATGCTTTGGCAGAAGGAATTATCCAGATTTTCATGGATGCCGGGTTTTGTGTCACCAATCCGACCTGCGGCGCTTGTCTGGGTATGAGTAACGGTGTCCTGGCAGAAGGTGAAGTTGCAGCATCAACAACTAACCGGAACTTTAATGGACGCATGGGCAAGGGGGGGATGGTTCATCTGATGAGCCCGGCCAGTGCTGCGGCAACCGCGATAACCGGTGTGATTACTGACGCCGGAAGTCTGTAACTTGCAGTGATTGCCTGGCTTGCAATCCTCATTGACGGGGGGCGCATGAACCCATTTTGGGGACTGTCCGGAATGGTGCTAATTTAAGGAAACCTTCAGCAAACCCGGGACTGTCCCCGAATGGGGGCTGTCCCGGGTTTTTGCGGTGCAAATCATCGCAGTTGCATAGCTCGTAAACTTCTCGGGACAGCCCCCGATGAACCCGGGGACAGTCCCGAATTTACTACAGTGTTGCTTAGCCTAACGACATTCGGGACTGTCCGCAGTCTACCTTTCGGGCAATGGACACCCCTTCCAAGAGAACTGCAAGCCAACCGGACCGAATGGTTGACAGAGGAGAAATAGAATGGAAAAAAAATTTGGTGGATCGGCAATCTTTCTTGATCGATCCGATATTAATACCGATGAAATTATCCCGGCCAAGTACCTCACTGAGGTCACCAAAGAGGCACTGACCCCGTATATTCTTGAGGATCTCAAGCTTGAAGGCTTCGATCCCAAAGGTGAAAAACTGAAAAATGCGACAGTGGTCGTGTCGCGTGAGAACTTTGGCTGTGGATCATCCCGTGAACACGCTCCCTGGGTGTTCGAAGTGAACAATGTCCATACGGTTATTGCCGAGAGTTTCGCGCGAATTTTCCGGCAGAACATGTTCAACGGCGGCATGCTGGCGATTGAATTGCCAAAGGGCGATATCGATCAGATGATCGCTCTGCAACAGCAGGGTGATGTTGAAATCGGGATTGATCTGGACGGTCAGTCGGTCACTGCCAAAGCTGGTGGTGAAAAAAAACAGTTCAGCTTCGAAATCAGCCCCTTTGACAGAGCTCTGATTGATGCCGGTGGCTGGGTTGAGTTCGCTGATGCTCGTTATTGAAATGAAAGGGCAGGGGAAGTAGGCCTTTGTGTAGGATGATTCTATTAGTTTTTAATCAGTATCAAAAAAGGGGTTTTTATGCCAGTTTATAGATCAGCACAATCAGTTCAGGGGAAAAATATGGCCGGGGCGCGTGCTCTTTGGTCAGCTACCGGGGTAAAGCCGAATGATTTTGGCAAACCGATCATTGCTGTGGTGAATTCGTTTACTCAGTTTGTACCGGGACATGTCCATTTGCAGGATTTGGGTCAATTGGTTGTTCAACAAATTGAAAAACATGGTGGTATCGCCAAAGAGTTCAATACCATGGCAATCTGTGACGGAATTGCCATGGGACATCAAGGGATGCTCTACAGCCTTCCCTCGCGCGAGCTGATTGCCGATACCGTCGAGTATATGGCCAATGCCCATTGTGTTGATGCTCTGGTGTGTATCTCGAATTGTGACAAGATTACCCCGGGAATGCTGATGGCGACCATGCGTCTGAACATCCCGACAATCTTTGTGACTGGCGGTCCTATGGAAGCTGGCCAGGCAACTGTCCAGGGGAAGGATGTTGCCCTGGATTTGGTTGATGCCATGGTTGCGGCGGCAAATCCCGACGTTAGTGACGAAGATGTTGCCGTCTATGAACGGAGTTCCTGTCCAACTTGTGGTTCCTGCTCCGGGATGTTTACAGCCAACTCAATGAATTGTCTGACCGAGGCTCTGGGGATGGGGCTCCCCGGAAACGGCAGCCTGGTTGCGACCCATGCCGATCGGAAACAATTATTCCTCGAAGCTGCTGAACGGATCATGGATCTGACCAGGCGCTGGTATGAGAACGATGATGAGCAGGCTTTGCCGCGAACCATTGCCTGTTTCGGAGCTTATGAAAATGCTATGCGGTTAGATATAGCGATGGGTGGATCGACGAATACGATTCTCCATTTGCTGGCTATTGCCCGTGAAGGTGGGGTGAGCTTTACTATGGATGATATTAATCGGCTCTCCAGAGAAACTCCGAATTTATGTAAAGTAGCTCCAGCAGTGCAGCATTACCACATGGAAGATGTTCATCGGGCTGGTGGTATTTTTGCTATTCTCGGCGAACTGGATCGTGCCGGATTGATTCAGCGTGAGGTGCCGACGGTTCACAGCACAACACTGGGTAAAGCTCTTGAACAGTGGGATGTGGTGCGAACGGAGGCTTCTGCTGTCCAGAAATTTTATCTCGCTGCTCCTGGTGGGGAGCGTTGTATTGAAGCTTTTGCCCAGAGTAAACGCTATTTTTCTCTCGATCTGGACCGCGAAAAAGGGTGTATCCGTTCTCAGGAACATGCCTACAGTCGGGATGGTGGTCTTGCAGTGCTTTACGGAAATATGGCTCTGGATGGCTGTATTGTCAAAACGGCCGGTGTAGACGAAGAAAACCTCACATTTACCGGGCCGGCACGTATTTTTGAGAGCCAGGAAGATGCTATTGAGGGAATCCTTGGGGATCAAGTGCAAGCTGGCGACGTCGTGGTGATTCGCTATGAAGGGCCGAAGGGGGGTCCCGGGATGCAGGAAATGCTTTATCCTACCAGTTACCTGAAGTCGAAGGGGCTGGGGAAAGCTTGTGCATTGATTACCGATGGTCGTTTTTCCGGCGGCACTTCAGGTTTGTCGATTGGTCATATATCTCCGGAAGCGGCTGAAGGTGGGGCCATTGCGCTGTTGGAAGAGGGTGACCTGGTCGCAATCGATATTCCGTCACGCAAAATTTCGATGCAGGTTAGTGATGAGGATTTGCAGAAACGCCAGGCAACGATGGCCGCAAAAGGCAACCGGGCTTGGCAGCCAGCACAGCGCCAGCGTCAGGTCAGTCGAGCCTTGCAGGCTTATGCCGCGACAACGACCAGTGCAGCGCAGGGGGCTGTGCGTGACCTGGAGCAGTTGCAGATGAATCGCTAACGGTTTGTTGCTGATAAGGGGGGATCAGTACTAACAACAATAAAAACGCCGATGTCTTATGACATCGGCGTTTTTGCGTTGTGACTTGCTATGTGGCTGTATCGATTATGAGTCGGATCGATTTTCTTCAATCTGGTCTAAAAGCTTATCCAAGGGTCGGTAGCCGGGAGAAATGTGCCCATTGGGGAAAATCAGCGTTGGCGTGCCACGTATGCCCAGCTCTCTGGCTAGCTTTGAGTTTCTCTCAATGGCATCGGTTTCACAACCTGGATCTGGGAGGTCTTTGCCGGAAAATGCCTTATCAAGTTGTTCCATCGATTTGTTGCAGATAATCGTCTGGATCAACTTTTTTGGACTTTGGAAGGGGACAAGTTTTGTGTGGAATGCCAGATCGGTATTGACTTTAACCGCCTCTTTAAGAACTTTATGGAGCTGAATGCAGTGGGCGCAATGGGGGTCGGTGAAGACGAAGATCTGCTGAGTCGCATTCGGGTTGCCAATAGTTAGTCCTTCTTCCAGTGGAATGGTTGTCGTATCGACAGGATTCAGTTGTTGATAATAAGCTTCGGTCAGGTTTTTTCGATCTTTGAGACGGATGACATTTCCGCTAAACAGGTACGACCCGGTTGCATCGAGATAAATTGGTACGACTTTTCCCTGCATTTTCATGGCAACCAGGTAGAGGCCCGGGATTTCAGCAGGGTTGACAAACAGAACTTCACCTTGAATCCCCTGCAACGCACTTGTGGCCGCTGCTTTGGTCAGAGGTTGTGTTTCTGGTTGTTGTGTGTCGGCACCGGTAGTATCGGTGGCGAATACAGGCAGTGAACTTAACAAAATAATCAAAAGTAACGGTAAAGCTAAACGCATAGATTTCTCCTGTTTTTTCAGGTGGGTTTTGAAGCTGCTTCGGGGGGCGACAATAACATATCCATCACCATGGTTCCAGCCAGTTTGCTATGTTGTCAATGCCGGGAGAAATGGTTTGACAATAAACCACCATCTTTCTATAGTTTAGCCGTTTTTGCCCACTGAATTTGAGGGGTTTTTAAATTGTAACTGTTCAGCAATGCCTTGAGGAACCATTCCAAGGGGCACTTTGCGCTGTCCATGGCCGTTCGACTGTCGCCGTCCGTGGCGACAGACGCCCTTTCCATGGGTACCACAAGCCCCTGATCAGTCGTTGTGGTGAATAGTTACTTTAAATTTTACCTGGATTTGCAGACTACATTGTGGATGCAGGGCTTGATACGGGAGAGAGTTGATATGGCTAAAAGTTTTAAAGTTGCAGTTTTGCCCGGTGATGGAATTGGCCCGGAGGTTATGGCAGAAACACTCAAGGTGCTGGATGCCGTAGAGAAAAAATATGCTGTCAGTTTTGTGCGGACACTGGCTAATGTCGGTGGTGCAGGCATTGATAACGAAGGTAAGGCGCTTCCTGATAGCACCGTTGAAATATGTAAGGATTCTGACGCG
The DNA here is from genome assembly GCA_002049545.1 of Deltaproteobacteria bacterium tcs-42. Taxonomy (GTDB): domain Bacteria; phylum Desulfobacterota; class Desulfuromonadia; order Desulfuromonadales; family Geopsychrobacteraceae; genus Desulfuromusa. The sequence goes on from LLYT01000016.1 coordinate 23,322, forward strand.
ATTCTTTTCGGGAGTGTTGGTGGCCCAAAATGGGAAAATTTGCCACCCGACGAGCAGCCGGAGCGGGGTGCCTTACTCCCTCTGCGTAAAATCTTTGGTTTATTCTGCAACCTGCGGCCAGCGATTATTTTTCCTGCATTGACCGGTGCTTCAAGCTTGAAAGAGAGTGTGATTGAGGGCGGTTTCGATATCCTGGTGGTGCGTGAGTTGACGGGTGGAATTTACTTTGCTTCTCCCAAAGGGGTTGCAGGTGAAGGCGGTGAGCGGACTGGTTTTGATACTATGAAGTATTCTGATGCCGAAGTGGAACGGATTACTCACGTGGCCTTTGAAGCGGCGCGTAAGCGTGGTAGCAGGGTGTGCTCTATCGATAAGGCGAATGTCTTGTCAACGTCGGTTCTGTGGCGTGAAGTGGTTGAGCGGGTTGCAAAAGAATACCCCGACGTGGAGCTCTCTCACATGTATGTCGACAATGCAGCGATGCAGCTGGTGCGTTGGCCAAAACAATTTGACGTTATGCTGTGTGGCAATATGTTTGGTGATATTATTTCTGATGAAGCGGCGATGTTAACCGGCTCCCTCGGTATGTTGCCTTCTGCTTCTCTTGCCGAAGGATCTTTTGGCATGTATGAACCATCGGGTGGCAGTGCACCTGATATTGCAGGGCAGGGGGTCGCCAATCCGATCGCACAGATTCTTTCTGCTTCGATGATGTTGCGTTATTCTTTCGGTATGACCGAAGCCTCTGATAAAATCAATGCCGCCGTAGAAAAGGTGCTGAATGAAGGTTATCGCACCGGAGATATCTATCAGGGGACTTCCAGTGAGAAAAAGGTTAACACTGCGGAAATGGGTGATGCGATTATCTCTTATCTTGGGTAACCGATAAATCCAGCAAAACCGGGACTGTCCCCGCACGGGGGCTGTCCCGGGCTTTTGCGGTGCAAATTACCGCAGTTTCATAGCCCGTAAACTTCTCGGGACAGCCCCCGATGAATCCGGGGACAGTCCCGAATTTACTACAGCGTTGCTTAAGCTGCTGTTTTGTGGATTCTGGATATGACCGATGGTGCTTATCGCCCTGGGAACAGTTTTCTCCATCGCGTTGATCCGCGCGTGAAGCTCCTGCTGCTTGGCGGTTTGATAGTCTGTCTGTTCTCAGCATCCAACCCGCAACGCCTGTTTCTGATCTCCTGCCTCTGGTTTGCCGCTGCAGGGACGACGATTCGGGGGGTGTATGATGTCTGGCGTATCATCAGAATGTTGCGTTGGTTGTTGTTGTTTACGCTGATTCTCCATCTTTTTTTTACTCCCGGTCGCACTCTGTTTGGTACCAGCTGGCTTTCATACGATGGATTGCTTCTTGGCTTGATGATCAATACACAACTTGTTCTGGCCGTTTTGCTCTCTCTGTTGCTCGCATGGACAACCCGTCCTGAGGCTCTGGCGTTGGGGGTGACAACCCTTCTGGCACCACTGCAAAGGTTCAAAGTGCCAGTCAAGGAAGCGGGGGGGATGTTAATGCTGGTTCTCCATTTTTTTCCACTGATTCAGAATGAAGTTGCTGTTTTGAAATCTGAGCGCCAGAAAGAGTGCTCCGGTGTCATGTCTGGATTCAAGGGCTGGCTTCAGAATATCGAACCCCTTCTCAACCGCCTGTTTGATCGTGCCGACCAGCTGGCAAATGATATTGTATCCGGAGCAGATGTGTTGGCGGGAATAGAAAGTCAGGGAGATCCCGTTTTTGACCGCTCATCTTTGATTTTGGCATTTCTTGGGATGTTGATGATTTTCCTCCTCTGGCAGGTTTGAAATGTCTAAAATCAAATTGATTGTAGCTTATGATGGCACCGATTATGTTGGTTGGCAGTATCAGTCAAACGGTATTTCTATACAGCAGCGGCTGGAGCAGGCTCTACATCAGTTAACCGGGGTTATCCATACCGTCTACTCTTCGGGGAGAACCGATTCAGGGGTCCATGCCCGCGGCATGGTTTGTCATCTGACCACGGAGCGGGATTTGCCTCTGAGTGCCTGGCGGGAAGGTGTCAACCGGTTTCTGCCGGACGATATTGCTGTTCGCCATGTGGAAAAAGTTAATGACCAATTTCATGCGCGTTTTTCCGCACGTGGCAAACGCTACCGCTACACTATTTTGCGTGACCCGGTTCGCTCACCCCTCGACTGTAAAATCAGCTGGCAAGTAAAGAAACCCCTCGACCTTGAAAAAATGGAGCGGGCCGCACACGATTTTCTAGGCCAGCACGATTTTTCTGCATTTCGTACCTCTGGTTGCTCTGCTGGAACCACTCTTCGGGAAATCTATTCAATTGATTTTATAGAGGACGATTCGCTGCTCCATATTGATGTCTGTGGCAGTGGTTTTTTAAGGAATATGATCCGGATGATGGTTGGAACTCTTGTGCAGATTGGTCGCGGCAAAAGGCCGGTCAGTGCGATTCATAAACTGTTGGAGGGTACTGAGTCGCTCCCCTCACCATTAACTGCTCCGGCACACGGACTTTGTTTGATGGAGGTCTGGTATTGAACTCCGGATTTGTTTGAATGGTAGTCGTCCAGCAAAACCGGGACTGTCCCCGCACGGGGGCTGTCCCGGGCTTTTGCGGCCCGAACCAGCGCAGTTTCATAGTCCGTAAACATCTGGGACAGCCCCCGATGTGGCCGGGGACAGTCCCGGGTTTACTTCGGTTTTACTTGTCCTCCACAATTCTCCCGAAATATATTCTAATTTACATCCAGATTATACCAACCCGAGGTCAAAGTGTTTCCGGGGCAGGTTGGATCCTGAGCGGTCAGGCGAAACCGGTAGCCGCTGCCAACGGTTGAATTGCCGGTCTGGGTCACACTGGCGGTGTTGGCACCGGTACTGTTGACTTCAAAACCGCCAGGGTTACTCGATTGCCAGGTGATATTCCAGTGGTCCAGGTTTCCAAGGTGCCCTCCGGATACAGTGACATCCATCTGGCACTGTGTTGATTGAGTATGGTCAGGTTTGCAGTCGGTGAAACCACCGGTTGCAGAAGAAACCGAAAGAGTACCGCTGTTAATCGTTATGGGCAGTAATTTGATATCGGTTGTGTTGTTGTTATCGGTCAGCCGCACTTCGACATTATAGTCACCGGCGCAGCTGCCAATGGTTCCCTGAATCTCTCCGCTATTATGGTCAGAAATAGTCAAGCCGCTGACGCCGGAACTGAGCAGATCCCAACCGTAAGGTGTTGTTCCACCGCTGGCGGTTGGAATGTCGCTATAGGGCGAGCCGAGAGTTCCATCTGCCAGAGCCACGGTCGTAATCATTGGGTAATCGGCCGGGCAGATGGTGCTGCTGTTATAAACAGCAGTCACTTCGTTGGCCGCTAAAGCTCTGTCATAGCTGCGAAGTTCATCGATCATGCCACCAAAAAAATTTCGGGGTGATGTTGATCCTCTGGCACCAATGAGGAACCTGGAGGTATTGGAGCCGATAGCTCCGGTACTGTTTCGGGAATAGACTAATTGACCGTTTCTATACATCATCTGCTGCCTGCCATCGTAGACAACCGTCAGGTGATACCAGGTGTTGGCAATGACGGGAAAGCTGGTGTCCCCATGGTAAACCCAATCTGGCATCCACGCATAGCGTACAAAGCCACCAGATACCGCCGCTTCATACAAGCTTTCTTTATTGTAGATAATATTTTCACCACTGGACCCATCCCAGTTGATCCAGGCCGACATTGTCCAGAATCTGCCCCCCGGATCCAGAGTTTCCGGATCGCCCAGGTCAAGATAACCACCATTGCTGGCATCAACTCTGGTAAATTGGCCGGAACGGCACATTCTGCCGCTGGAGATAGATGTCTGGGTTGGCATGATGCCGGTACCGGTTTGTGCCGCAATACCGTTTTCCTCGGTACTGCCTGCAGTATCTTTCACTTCGTCTGCAGTTCCGTTCCAGGGGAAATTCTCCATGCTGTATTCGGCAACCGGATCGGAGTAGCAGGTTCCAGAGCAGGTGGGACGGGTCATGGTGAAGACTGAGCCTATTTCCTCTTCCGTCAAGGCTTTATTCCAGATCATTACTTCATCAATCCTGCCATCAAAAGAGCCACCACTTTCTGTGTAAAAGTTGCCTATCTTAAAGGGATTATCTGTAAATGCTATATCAAAAGTATTTGTACCCTCCAAAGCACCATTTACATAGAGATGATTTGTGTTGTCTGCCATATGAACGAGGACAACGTGATACCATAGGCCTACTTGTGGTATGGTGCTAGCTCTGAGGTATGTATAGCCTCCAGCAGAATTTGCCATGAGTGAGGCAATCCCTTGTGCAGTCCCAATCTGGATGTTCCAACCTCTACCGGTCCCTGAATTGACATTCGTCAGTTTTGATATGACTCCGTCCCATGTGTCTATTGAATTGGCGTTAATCCAGACAGAGGCCGTAAATTGATCCGGCGTATTCAAAGAGGAAGAGTGAGGAATTTCCACATAGTTAGTATTATTAAAGCTGCCAGATCGACATTCCTTGCCCGATCCAATAGTTTGAGCTCCCATTGAAGTGCCATGATAAGAACCAGTAGGGCCGGTGTCCACCACTTCGCCTGACGTACCGTTCCAGGCACATTCATCCATTTGCCATCTGGCAATCATCCCCTCTGTGAAAGGTCCTCCCGTACCCCCTGCCGTTACGTCAACAGTGAAATTGGCTGTGACTGTATTGTTTGAGCATTGATCATCGGTTGCGGTGATTGAAGCAATGTAGGATCGGGGGATGGCGACTGTACCGGTTTTTTGTAAGCGACCTTCGGTTGCCGAAGCCTGACTGATGGCGAACCCGGTGGGTTGTGGTTCACTCCAGGTCAGGTTCCAGTTGAAATCACCCACCGCCGGTCCGGTGGCGGTGATGATCCGGTCGAAGGTTGAGCTGTCACAGACAAAGGTTTCATTGCCGGCATCATCCCCGGTGACATAGGTTGGAGTCAGAGTCAGGGTTCCGCTGTTGACGGTCAGGCTAAAGGTGTGGCTGTCATTGTTGGATGAGTCGGCGCGGTCTTCAACTCTGATCTGAATATTATAAGGTGTCGCCTGATTGCAGACCGAGATATCCCCGGAAATAACGCCGGTGAGCCGATTCAGTGATAGCGAGGGAACTTCGGTCGATACGACCGACCAGTCATAGACTCCGCTCCCCCCGTTGGCGTGGAAACTGTGGGTATAATGGTTACCGATAACCGTTGCCGGCATGGCTGAAGTGTTGATTTGCACCGCCGTGCTGCCGCTACAGGCCGGATTGGTCTGGCAGTCCTGATCGCCACAATCGGTGTAGCCGTCACCGTCATTATCAATGCTGTCGCTGCAGTTGGTTTCGGTGCCCCCTGTCCCACCTCCACCTCCGCCCCCGCCTCCACCACCCCCCGCATTACAGTTGGCGCCAGACAGGTAACTCAGGGAGGTGGCAACCATGAGGTCATCATACTCATTGCCACTGCTGGAATGATCGGGGGGGCGATTAGGGTGATCAAATTGCAGATCGCTCCCTTCATTGAAGCCGTCATATAATCCATCACCATTGCCGTCAAGGTTTTTCGGGCCGCCACTGACCAGAACATAAGCTTTGTTGGAGGTGTTTGCGCCGGGATCGGTTGTATGCAGCCTGGAGGATACGGGGGTGATTGGAGTTGTGATTAATGTTGCCAGGACCGAGCAGGCTGGATTGGTGCCGGTGTCGGGGGTGGTGCGGATCAACTCTTCATAAACAGCATATTTGGACACATTGTTCCAGGCATCGTTGGCATTGGACATCCCCAGAGTTAAAAAAGGGAGGGTTCCACTGTATGAAACACAGGTATCGTCAATTGGATCACCGATCAGAGCGTTGTCGTTACGATTTTCTGTGCCATCGCCGTTGGTATCGGGGCAGGGTAAGCGACCGCTGGCACTCATGTAGCCGCGGAGATTATAGTCTGTTTTTTCCAGGACCGCTTTGTTTTTTTTGACTTTGGCTGAAGAAATCAAACCCGGTAAAACCGTGGCCAGAGTTGAAATAACCAGACCGACGATGACCAGCACGATAGCCATTTCCACCAGAGTGAACCCGGTTCCGGTTTTTAATGTTTTGGGGATCAGCATAAAATTCAGCCTTTATGAAATGAGTCAATGTGGTGATTCAATCTCAGCAACTTTGACAGTATAAATTAATATTTGGAAATGATCAAACATTAATTCTGCTGTCTCTGTGATAAGAATCAACGATCCTGCAGCAAGCAGCGGGGTAGCGAAATTCAAGGGTGGGCAACTGCCCACCAGATTTTGCGTCACCAATCACAGGTGGTGGGCGGTGCCCACCACCTGTGATTAACGCGGCAAGCCGCAGGGAATTTGACCCGACATTGATTAAAATGACATTCAAGGAATAGATCGCAAGTGTATATTGAAATATTCCACAAAAGGAAGAGTCTGGCAAGGATTAGAGCGAGCTATAAAAAGTTAAATCTATAAGAAAAATTTCATTGATTTGTGTCTGTAGTTATGCTAAATAGTGAGCAATTATTTATTAAGATCGGAGAACGTTCCAAATTCAAGGAGAAAAAGTAATGAAATGTAATCGTGTGCTACACAACGAAAAAGGCTTTACTCTGGTAGAAATTGCGATTGTCCTGATTATTATCGGCCTGATTCTGGGGGCGACAGTTAAGGGTGGCGATCTGATTCAATCTGCCAAGCAGAAAAAGTTTTATAATTCGTTTGTTAAACAGTGGGAACTGACAGTTCTCAACTACTATGACCGTACCGGGGGAGTTCTCGGCGATGGTATTGCCAATGGTGGAACAGCAGCTGCTGCTAATGGTATTTTCGATAATATCAATACTGCCGCAGAATGGACAACGGTTGAAAGTCGTCTGACTGCTGTTGGTCTGGAAATCCCGACCTCTAATACGTCAAACAGTTATCAGTTTACCTTCAAGGGGAAGCAGAGCGGCTCGCGTACTGTGTCACTGAATCTTTACTACCGCAATGCGACAGCAGGTGGTGGTGGTAGTGGTGGTGGCAACGTTGCCAGCAACGCTCTTTACATAACAAATATGCCGACAGATCTGGCGATTGCTACTGATCGGGTGATTGACGGGGTTGCAGATGGACAGAATGGGACTTTCCGCCAGTATACCGATGCGACTGACTGGCCCGATATTACAACGACTGCCGTTGTTAATACTATGAACATCCTGAATGTGCCATAGCCGGGTTGAAATTTTGCAATGGCTTTATCAGGCAGATAAATAAATGCAGGACATGTAAGAATGGCGCTGGTTTGAGGGGAAATACCAGCAAAACCGGGACTGTCCCCGTACGGGAGCTGTCCCGGGCTTTTGCGACGCGAAACCCCGCAGTTCCATAGCTGGGAAACTGCTCGGGACAGCCCCCGATGAATCCGGGGACAGTCCCGGGTTTACTGCATTGTGCCTTTAAGAATTGTTTGAACTGGTGTCGTGTCATGCATGAGATGGCGGAAAACGTAACGCAGTTGACGCGTAAAAGAACCAGCAAGTAGCGACACTTCATGGGTGAGATGACACGAGCTCCATTCGTAGATAAAACAGTAACGGGCAGCGACTTTGCCCCGACACAATGAATCAGGGTTATCATGGCAGGTTTGCGTAACTCAAAACATGGTTTTTCGGTTGTTGTTTCGGTTTGTATCAGCTTGTTTTTCAGCTATGCAGCATACCGTTCAGTGGAAGTTTTTACCGATTTTGAGGTGGAGAAAACACGCTTAAAAATCGCCCATGAGCAGATTAACCAGGCAAGAAAACAACGTCAGCGGGTGGATCACTATAATCGTGCCATGGTGACGTTGGGCCAGTTTGAAAATCAGGTGCAACGTTTTGGCCTGGCAGCGGAAAACTGGCAAACCTATGATGTCAATGTCGATCGATCATTAAGCTTTTATGAAGCTGAGAATATTCTGGATCAGCTTGCTCACAGCAAGACCTATTATTTTCAACCTGAAACCCTCTATCTTGGGACCGGAGCTTATCGGAACAAACCTGTCGCACCACCGGAAACCGGTTCCAGTAGTTCCGGCACGCTATTCCCGGGTGAGGATACTTCGGAGGCGATTCAAGAAACAGGTTCGGTAGAACCACAGGGGCACAGTGCAACGGAATTACAACCGGTAGCTGGTTTGGAGGGGGATCGGCAGGGTGGCGATTTGACTCTCATGGTTCAGGGGAAATTTATTGTGAGGGATGGCTCGTGAACGGCAAATCTTCCAGACAATATATCGTTGAACTGGACGATGAGACTTATCTATATCGTCATGGTCAGTTCAGCCGGATTGAGAACCTTGCCGAAGTTGACGGTGAGAGTTGGCTTGTAACCGATTTTTCAACGGCAGATCAGAGCACCATTTCCAGAGTTGCTGCGGTTGAAACAGAAGCAAAATACACAAATATCGTGATTGCCAAAAATTTGCAGGAGGAGGGTGAATTTACCGGGCCGGTCCAGGTGATCAGCCATGCCTCGCGTAAAAGGGGGCGGCACGATACCGAAGTTTTCTATACGGCTCTTGGCCTTGATCTGTTCCATCAATATCAGGACCTGAGTAAAAACAGTTCTGACCCTCTTCTGGTCTTTCCTCTCTATACCGTTCTTTTGCAGATCTGCCGAAAAATATCGGGCCAACAGCCAGTTGCTCTGGTTTTTCGCCATGGGCGTTACGCTGATTTACTGATTGCCAGTCAAAAAACAGTCTATTTTGCCAGTCGTGCCACCAGCTTTGATCAGTCAGAAGAGCAGATTCAGTCGCTTTGGAATGTAATAGGCGACGATATTGATCGTGTAGAACGAGAAAAGATGTTGTCGATCAGCCAATGTGTTATCTGTAACTGGTTTGATGCCCGGGACAAGCCTGACTGGCCACAACGACCGGGGATAAGTATCGTTGAAACCCCTTCGGTCCAGATCACTGTAGATGGCCAAAGCAGAAGCTGTTCGTTACTCCCGATGCTGGATGTTCTGTCTGCCGGAGAAAGTATTTCCCCGGCCAGTACCAAAACCGGCAGTTATTTAAAGCGCTGGCTCCCGCTGGCGCAAATTATCATGCTTATTCTGGCTGCCGGGCTATGGGGCGGGGCCACCCTTTTGCAGGCAAAAACAACCTCTTTGCAAGAGGAGATTGTACTGGCAAAGCAACAGCTTGGTGATTTGACCAGTTTTACTCTGACCGAAAAGGTTGATTACTCCGAATCGCTCGAATTTTTGAAGAGGCTGGATCGTTATCGGGCGGCCAAAACCTTCAAGACCGTCATCAACGATCTGTCGGCGGCAGTTTCAAGCCAGATGATTATTGAACAGGTCAAGGTTGATGTGCAGAGTGATGCTATGAGCGTACAAATTCGTGGTACCGTGCATGCCGGATTTCAAACTGCCTATCACGACTATCAGAAACTGATAAAGTCCATTCAGCGAAATAACTACGAGATTGTAGAAAATTCATTCAACACCGAAATTGATCAGGCCGAATTTTTGCTGGTATATAAAAGTCTAACAGGGGGGGCGGAATGAAAGTAAAATATATCCCTCTTATGGGGTTTTTGTTTCTGTTTGCCGGGCTGGTTTGTGCGGGATGGCTGGTTGTGACCCGAACTTCCGCTCCTGTAAATGCCCACGACATTCTTGCTTTTAAGAAGAACAGTACCGATTTCCAGGTTCCCGGACGAGAAGAAATGACCCGGGTTCGGGATATCAGCAAGAAATTAATTCTGATTGCTAACCGGAAAACCGGAATCCAACCCGACGTTGATTTGAAACTATTTGGTAAAAAGAAGATTGCTGCCCAGGTTATTCAGAACAGGAAAGAAAGAGTAAAAACACCAGAATTTTCGTATCAGGTCTCTTTCACGTTTGTCTCTGATCAGAATCAATATTGTTATATCAATAAAAAATTTTACCAACAGGGTGATGTTATGCCCGACGGTGGCAAAATAAGTCGTATCGAATCCCGACAGGTTCTGATTACAAAAAATAATATCGCTGAGTGGGTACCGGTGAAGTCAAATTGATTTCAATGGAAAAACCCCGGCAGGGAATAAAAGAGGTTTTGAGCATGGTCTACCCGGATTGCAGTTTGACACGAAATATATTTCCTATTTTCGTCATTTTCCTTTCTATGTCGGTTTCTCTCACCGGGTGTGTGGGGATGCAGGAAAGCATTTCCAGTATTCAGACGACAACTGATCCCGCTTTAGGTGAACTGCCGGGAATGGCAGATGCCGAAGTTGAGCGGTTGAATCACGATCAGAATATTCTGCAACAGCAGTTTGAAAAAAGAGCCCCGCGCAAGATTGATATCAAGCCGGTTATCCCGAAGTATAATCCCCTTGATGGCCATTTTGTCTCCATGTCACTGGTAGATGAAGAGCTGCGGGTCGCCCTTTTTTCACTGGCAAAAAATGTGCAGATGAACCTCCTGATTGACCCCGATATTGATATGGAAGGTAAACGGATTACAGTTAATTTTGAAAACGCTCGAGCATCATTGATTCTGGACAAGCTCCTCAGTGCTTCCGGCTTATCTTACGCGATTGACCAGAATATGATCCATGTGATTGGCTTTCAGGAAAGAATTTTTAAACTCAATTTCCTCGATAATTCGGCTACGGCTTCCTACTCTGTGGGTGGTGATGTTCTGGGTGGTGATGATAGCGTGAATGTCGGAGGGCTGGCCGGAAAATTTACTATTGCGGGTCAGGGGGGTAAGGAGAGTAATCCCTATGCTCTGCTGGAAAAGATGGTTGCAAAAACTATTTCCAAAGATGGGCGCTATACTCTCAATGGTCAAACCGGGACCCTTTATGTTCGAGATAATCATAACAGTATTCAGGCTATTGCCAGAATTATTGCCCATCTGAAAGAAATGATGGAGCGGCAGATTCTGATTGAGGCACAAATTATCGAGGTGAGCCTGCGCGACGGTTATCAGTTTGGTATCGACTGGAATCATCTGCGCAGTGCACTGGCAGATTCCACTGAACTGGTGGACTCATTATCATGGTCGTTAGAGGCGGGGCTGGTTCTTAACCAGGCTGCCGGTATTCCCACTAATCAGTTCAACAGTGTGATTGATGCACTCTCCACCTATGGTAATGCCAGGGTTGTTTCTAATCCGACCATCCGGGCGAAACACAACCAGCCGGCACTGATCAGTGTGGGGACATCGTTTACCTATATCAAAAGTGTGACGGTGACCAGCTCGGGTGATGATGGTGGTGACTCTACCGAGGTTGAAACCTCCTCTGTTTTTGACGGGCTTATTTTAGGGGTTATCCCGTTTATCGAGGACAATCACCGGTTGACCCTGCAGGTTAACCCGATCAAAAGTGATGTTGAGGAGCAGAGTCTGGCAGCGGTTCGATTCGGTAGCGATATTGCGGTCGCGCTGCCGGAAGTCAATGTCAAGGAATTAAGCACGGTTATTGGTTTGCAAACCGAAGATACAATTGTTTTAGGTGGCCTGATCGACCGGGTCAAAACGGATACCTCCAGGGGGATCCCGATATTGGGATCAATCCCGTTTTTGGGGCAACTGGTGCGGAATGATTACCGTCTGTCAGATAATAAAGAACTGGTTGTTATTCTTAAGGTCAGCATTTTATGAGTGTGATTTATGATGCGCTTATCAAACGTAAAAACACCGGGGATAAAAAGCCCGAGCCGGCCGTATCCCGGGGCAATGTTCTTATTTTTGATGATTTGCTAAAGAAAAATGCCATCCCGACTCTTCTGCTGTTCATGCTGATTGTCTTTGCCGTTGCGGGGGGGTTGTATTATCTGTACCAATATGAGGCTATACCTCATAAAATAACTGCTGCTACTCCGGCAGACCCTGAAGTTGTTGCTGCTCAATCTATTGCGAACGAATCAGTAGAATCCAATTCTGCTCCGACTACGGAGGGGCAGCAAGAAAACGGAGCTGAAGACACTGAAGACATTGTTGTGGCGCATATTTCAACGACAGAGATCCCGGAAGAACCAACCGGTTTTCCGGAGAAAGTTGTGACTGGCAAAGAAAACAATTTGCGCGCAGATACAAAGATTTCCAGCCGGAAGGCCTCGCTGGAGACAATAAAAAACAGCCCTGTTGTTATGGCTGTTGAGGATGAGACAGCAGCGGAGAACCGACGGTCGGAGACACAACCGGTTTTGGTTGTTGCCCCGAAAACAGTAACACGGTCAGCAACTATGATAGATCCGGAGATCAAGGGTATATCAAGGCCTGCCCGCCAGGTTCTGCAACCGAAATCAGATCCGGCAAATATCAACCGTAACGTTACCCCGGCTTCCAGAGAAATTTCAAATAAAATACTCCCTTCTGCTGCCACGGAAACAGCTCCAGTTGCAGCGGTTAAAGCCCGGAAACAACAGCCGAAAAGTTTGTCGGGAAATGATAAAAAAAACTTCAATCCGGCCATCCAGACCCTCAACAGAGAATTGCAGCAGTCCATAGCACAACACGATTTTGCTGCAGGTCACGAAATTCTGAAGAAGCTTGAAGGTTTTCTCGGGGCTGACTCAATCTACATATTAAAGTTGAAGGCATATTTCCATTTACAGAATAATCAATTTGAATCGGCTCACCGGATTCTTGTGCGCGTCCTGGAAAACGATGTAACTGATCTTGAGGCCGGATTGAATATGATCGTTGTTCTGGTGCAACGGGGTGAAATTAAAGCCGCACAACGGCAGATTGATTTTCTTTTGAACTATTACCCTGAGAACCAGTCATTGCTCCATTTTAAACAACAAACTGGAAACTGAACCGGGACTGGTCGGTGGGCTATTTCAGAAAATTCTGCGACAGAATGGTCTCATTCTGCCTGTATACAGCGTTGATCATGATGCCGATCTGGGCAGGGGGCAAAGCCATCAACCTGGCCATTGATTACATTTTTATTTCGAAGTTTGTTCTGGGTTGGAAACAGGTGGTGCTGAGTTTGCAGGAAAAAGAATCACAATTGCCACTGATCGAAAATCATCAACTGGTCGCCTCTATGGTCAGAATAGAAAAAATGGCAGAAGGGCACGGGATTGAATTGCCTGAGACTAACACTGATCGATCTTTTGCCCATTATTTAAGTAAGATAGCTCAACCAGAACAGCAGGTTTTTCTCATCGTCGATCAGGGTCGAATTATTATTTATGGGCTCAGGCAACAGACTTTGCAACGGATTGATAAACACATTGATGGGATGAACGACCTGAATAGTGGCAGTTTTCTGGCGAGCCAGGGGAAAGTCAGTGAAACTTACACGGGGATATGGAATTTATGAGTCACGACATTAAACTTCCTTATCTTGATTTTCTGGGGCTCAAGCGGAATCCTTTTCCAGTGACCCCGGATGCCGATGATTTTTTCGTATCGACAGATATTGATATGGTCGTTACTGAACTGGTCCATGGGATTACTATGCGTAAGGGTTTTTTTGTTCTCACTGGAGAAGTGGGAGTCGGAAAAACCACAATCAGCCGCAAAATTTTGCAAATCCTCACAGCTGAAAATATCTGCACCTCTCTGGTCTTTCATTCCCTGTTGCCGAAGATGGGGCTTATCAGGCAAATCAATATCGACTTCGGGGTTGAAGATGAAGGGGGGGAACCCGTTGATGAAATTGAAAAGCTCAACAGGTTTGTGCTGCAACAGAATGAACAAGGGAAAAATTGTGCGATCATTATTGATGATGCCCAGAATTTAAGTTGGGAGTCTCTGGAAGTTATCAGGATGATTTCGAATCTCGAAGGGAATAGCAAAAAGCTGGTTCAGATTCTCCTTGTCGGGCAGCCGGAATTGAACGACCGTCTGAATAGCGATAATCTACGGCAGTTAAAGTCGAGAATTGTCATTCAGCACGAAATTTCCACCCTCTCTCTACGGGGGTTGCAGAAGTATATTGACTTTAAGTTGACCACGACCGGTCCGACGCGTCTGTCCTCTCCACCCGATGTCTTGAAAGTAATCTACAAAGTGACAAAAGGGAACTTACGCAAGGTCAATATCTTGATGGATCGTTGTCTGTATGTTGCCTATTCGGGTCAGTCCCACTCTTTAACTCCCGGGATGGTGCGCCAGGCGGCTACCGATTTAAAATTTGTAACATCCCGATTATCCAGAAGAGGGTGGTCGGTTGCTGCTATTTTATTGCTTGCAGCCCTTTCATGTGGCGGGATGCTCCTGACCGGTTTTTCAGTTTCTGAATTGAATACAGAAAAATCACCTTCATTGCGGCACCCGATCGTCCGCTCAGAAGAAAAGCCTCCCCTGCTACCAGAGCCAATAGTGACTTTTTTGGCAAAATATAATCTGGAGAGCTATGCTCGCCAGTTCTGGGAAGCGATTCAGAGTGATAGCCTGCTTTTGTTCGCACAGGAAATATACCAGGCCAAGGGGCTGCAACTGGTCAGTTTTCTTGAGGTTCCTGACAATTTGAAAAGCATGGATGCACTGCGGATAACCGGTAAGAAGGAAGGTAAACCGTATTATATCTTTTTCTGGAAACCGCAGCTCAGTATTGAAAAATTTCATCTATGGCATCGGGGGAAGAAGATCGTACAGCTTCAGCACCTTCTTGAGGGTCAATACTATACCGGCCGGATTGACGGTATTGTCGGGCACAGGCTTATTCAGGCCATTGTAGATTTCCAAACTGAATTGAATTTGCCTGTTACTGGAATTCCAGACAGCTCAACCCTCTTTGTTCTATGTTCGTTAAAAAATGAGTCTGAGAGAATATAATGACTGAAACGACAAAACGTAAACCAATTGGCGTTATTTTGCGGGAAAAGGGTGTTATTAACGCAGATCATGTTCAATTTGCCCTGATGGAACAAAAAATATCTACCGAGCGTTTTGGTGAAATTTTAGAGCGGCTTGGTTTTATCACTCAGTATGATGTTGCTACGACTATTGCCTGGCAGGAAAATCTTCCCTACCTGGATATTGAAGATGTGGTGCCCGGAGAAAAAGAACTGCAACTTTTTAATAAGAAAATCTGCCTCAATAACCTTTTTTTACCGATCAAGATTGATGGTAATTGTTAAGTGCCAGCACATCGTAGACAAAAAAATGTGCCAGGACATCGTTTACAAAATAGATCTCTGACAATCGAATAGCCACCCTTTATTCTTCTGAGCATTTCCACTGTGGAGGTGCTCATGAATGAAGAAGAAAAACTACGTATCT
>LLYT01000017.1 GCA_002049545.1 Deltaproteobacteria bacterium tcs-42
AGCAGGTCTGGTCTTTTGCGACGCGTGTGTCGTGGTGTTTATCTTTATCCAGTGGTGAAATATCCAAAAGGATTGTTGCTTTACCATATTGCAGCGTTATTACGGGCGGATGATTTTAATTATATAAGTTTGGAGGCGGCATTAAGTGATGTTGGGGTTATATCGCAAATCCCTATGAATTGGATTACTATTATGAGCTCTGGTCGTAGTAGTAAGGTTAAATGTGGATCGTTTGGAACTATCGAATTTATTCATACCCAAAAAAAAGCTGAAACATTAGTGGGACAGTTGGTTTATGATGAGCGTTGTCATTTGTGGCGGGCAGGTGTAAGGCAGGCTTTGCAAGATATGAAAACGACACGGCGCAATATGGATTTAATTGATTGGACGGTGGTAGATGAATCTTTTTGACAAGTTGGTTGAGCAGGCGATGGAAAGTAGTGATTCTGCAGTATCACTACAATCGGTTGTTGAAAAAGAGATACTTTATCACGATATTTTGCGGGAAATGAGTCATGCTGGCTTATTGACCGGACTGACTTTTATTGGTGGAACTTGTTTACGTGCTTGTTACGGGTCGCCAAGAATGAGTGAGGACCTTGATTTTACCGGTGGTGTCGATTTTACATATGAGTCATTGGCATCGCTTGGAACGGTACTGGAGCAACGACTTGTTACCAAGTATGGACTTGAGGTAACGGTTAGTGACCCCGTCCGCCAGAACACAACGGTTGCGACTTGGAAAATTAAGGTTATTACGCGATCGGAACGGAAAAACCTACCGTTGCAACGGATTAATATTGATATTTGCGCCATCCCCAGTTATGACGCAAAACCGGCGATGTTGCATAATTATTATGGGGTTGATATGGGGACGGCAGGTTTGATCCTGCAAGTGCAGAGTCGGGAAGAAATTTTAGCGGATAAGTTTGTCGCTTTGGCATTTCGTAACCGGGTGAAAAATCGTGATTTGTGGGATATTTTGTGGCTGCAGCAACAGGGGGTAAAGTTGCCGGTGTTTTTGTTGCCGGATAAAGTTAATGACCATATGCGAGATGTAGGTGACTTTCTTGCGGAGCTGAGAAAACGCTCAAATCAATTGCACCATGATGCACAAATGCACCGGGATTTTATTTTTGAAATGAGACGTTTTTTACCGCTGCATTTGGTGGAATCAACAGTTGAAAATCCCGATTTTTGGACTGTTATTGTCGATAGTATTCAACGTGGATGTGATGAAATTATTTTGGCAATGGAGGAGTAGTTGTTTGTTGTGATTGCCTGTGCCCTTGCCCTGGGTAGCAGGGTCAGGTCTTGAAAAATCATTTTGAAAACAGACTTCATTTTATATGGCTGTTGTGTTGAATGTAATAATCTCGCAAGTATTCCAACGCAGGGATATAATCCGCTGTGCCATAAAACGAAATCAGTTGTTGATTGAAAGTCAGCTTGTCTGCCACTTTTATGTTGAGCATTGGGTAGCCATTTGAAAGTAATATCCCATTCATCATCAATCGGGACACACGCTTGTTGCCATCGAAAAAAAACTGTGTTTTTGCTCCAAATAAAAAATAGGTTAACGCTGCAATGATGGGGTGATTGATCTTTCTTATGGCAGCGATCCCCTGGGTGAATAAGTCCTCTAGTTGATCAGGGGAGGGTGGTAGGTAGTCGGTGCCTCCGATATTGACATTTCCGTCACGGAACTTCCCCCAAGTCAGGGCTTCTTCTTTGGCGACTTGAGCATGGAGCGAGCAGAGTGTTGGCTTGTCCAGAGTAAATTGTTCTGAAGCGATAAGCTGGAACAGTAGATTGACACTTCGATTTTGATTAAGAATTTGTTGCTCATCACTTAATTTATGCCCCCCGACCGTAACTCCTTCCAGCAGTGTTGCAACCTCCGGATAGGTCATGGCGTTACCTTCGAGGGCTGCGGTATTATAGATAAAATCGATCTTGTCTTTTTTGGCGAGAAAGATAAATCGTTTTTTGTCTTGCTTGAAGTTGAGATCAGTTAAATCGATCGCATTGATTTTCACAATATCTGGAAGCATCACTTAAGTTCCTTGTGCGTGGTGTTTATCGTTGAGCCATAGTAGACATGATACCTTGATAGTTCAAGTCTCCAGTTGGGGACGTTGTTGATTTTATGAATAATGATGCTATACTGCTTCCATGCCAAGACAAGCCCGTATCGATATCCCCGGTTTGCTGCAACACGTCATTGTCAGAGGTGTTGGCAGACTGTCAATTTTTTATGATGACTATGATCGCGAAGACTTTCTTGCACGGTTTGATCGGCTGCTGCAGGAAACGACTACGACCTGCTATGCCTGGGTTTTGCTCGACAATCACTTCCATTTATTGCTGCAGCCCCAGGGAGCTAAACTGGCGTTCGTAATGCGTCGGCTCTTGACTGGTTATGCTGTGGCGTTTAACTTGCGCCATAAGCGTTCCGGGCATTTGTTTCAGAACCGTTACAAATCGATCGTTTGTGATCGTGATTCATACCTTCTTGAGCTGATCAGATATATCCATCTTAACCCGATTCGCGCAGGAGTGGTCGACAATTTGGAGTCCCTTGCGGCATATCGTTGGTGTGGGCATCGTGACCTGCTTGATGATTCATCTGCGGGGCAGGTCAGTGTCGAAGAAGTTTTGTCACTTTTTGCTAACAAGAAGCAGTCGGCCCGGCAAAAATATCTCGAATTTTTGTCTGACGGTTGTGAATATAATGTTGTCGGGACATTGTCAAAGGGGGGAAAGCTTGCCAGTATGTCTCTGGATCCAAACCTGGATTCGGATGATTTATTTGATGAGCGGGTGCTTGGTGGTGGCGTGTTTGTCGATCAGGTTTTACGTGATGCTGGTTTGGTTCCAGAGGTGTCACGGATCAGTCTTGCTGCGCTGATTCGTCTCGTTGCCAATGATTATGGCATTGATCAAATGCGCATGATTAAACCCGGGAAAGAGCGTTCAGTGTCTACGGCAAAGGCCGTTATTTGCCATATCGGGTTAAGGGATTGTGGGTTCAAGGGCGTTGATATCGCAAAAAGCCTTGGTATGACATCTTCTGCAGTGTCACATGCGGCAAAGAGAGGGGAGGGAATCCTGCTTAAGGATAGTGGCATGCGTGAGAGGTTGATGGAGGAAGTGCAAATAACAGCAACGTCCCCATGATTTGGTGGAAATGAGGAATAATTTGTATGCCGTTTGAATTTTATTTTTTTCTTGGTGCCGCATTTGTTTTAGGGGCTGTTATCGGATCTTTTCTCAACGTTTGTATCTATCGTATCCCTGCGGGCAAATCGATTGTTTCCCCACCGTCATCCTGCCCGCATTGTGGGCATCGCATCCGCTGGTATCAAAATATACCGATACTCAGTTATCTGTTTCTTGGTGGTCAGTGTGCTGCATGTCGTGTCGGGATCTCCCTGCGTTATCCGGCGATTGAGGCATTGACCGGTTTGCTGTTTGCCCTTGTGCTGTATTATTTTAGTTTCAGTTCAGCTACCTTGGTATATTGGATTTTTATCGCGGCTTTGGTGACGATCACATTTATCGATCTGGATCATCAAATTATCCCTGATGTGATCAGTCTGCCTGGTATTGTAGTTGGCTTCATCTGTTCTTTCTTTGTTCCCTGGCTCTCCTGGCTCGATTCGTTTCTGGGGATTATTGTTGGTGGGGGGATATTGCTGTCGATTGCCTGGATATACGAGAAGGTGGCGAAAAGGGAAGGGATGGGGGGCGGCGATATCAAGTTACTGGGGATGTTAGGGGCTTTTCTGGGATGGAAAGCGGTACTGCCGATTATTTTTATCGCATCTTTGATCGGGACTTTAATCGGTGTTCCGTTAATGTTGCTGCAAAAAGGTGATACCAAACTGGCAATTCCATTTGGCCCATTTCTGGCTTTTGCTGCTACGGTCTATCTGTTTTGGGGGCATGGTCTGGTTTATTGGTATTTGAATTTGCTTCGATAGAATAGTTTTATATAAAAATTATTGGTTTAATCTTAAAATGCTTGACAATAGCGTACATTGACCTATAATTACGCAAAATTTAAATGTTATTGCTATTATGAGGTTAGTTGGATGCTTAATCACGTCAAGGAAATTCGTGAGTCATTGTTGATGAGCAAGGCAGAGCTGGCGCGTAAGGCTGATGTGTCACCGTTAACAATCACTCGAATCGAGCGTGGTCATCCTTGTCGTATGGAAACAATGCGTAAAATTATTTTGGCTTTGGGGTATAAGCTTACTGACAAGGCTAAAGTTTTTCCACGGTAGGCACACCTTGTCGGTATATGTGCTGAAGTTTTGACTCTATTCGGACTGGATAAGACATGTTCGCCTCGAAAAAAGATATTGTTGGTATTGATGTTGGTTCAAGTGCCGTCAAGGTTGTGCGCTTGCGTGAGTCTCGTGGGACGTTCCATCTGGAAAATGTTGGTATAATGCCACTGGATTCCGAGACGATTGTTGATAACACCATTATGGATTCAACGGTGATTGTCGATTCTGTCTATTTTGGGTTTTCGCATTCTTTACCGTTGCAAATCACCATTATGGATTCAACGGTGATTGTCGATTCTGTCCGCAATTTGTTGTCAGCCATGAAAATCAAGACAAAGCGGGTGGCAACCTCTGTCTCTGGCCATTCGGTCATCATTCGTAAAATCAGTTTGCCGGTTATGACAGATGCTGAGTTAGAGGCATCAATCCAGTGGGAAGCTGAACAATACATCCCTTTTGATATTTCAGAAGTCAACATCGATTTTCAGATCCTGGGCCCGGATGCAAAAGATCCTTCCCAGATGGACGTTATGTTGGTCGCAGCAAAGAAAAATTTTGTTGATGACTATACAACCCTTTTTGCTGAGGCGGGACTGGAACCTGTCGTTATGGATATCGATTGTTTTGCCGTAGAAAATATGTTCGATTATAACTACGGTTTTGTCGATGACGAGGTTGTCGCATTAATTGACCTGGGTGCCAGTGCGACGAGTGTCAGTGTCCTCAAAGGTAGCATGTCAATATTTACCAGGGATATTCAGGCCGGTGGTAATTTATTGAGCGAAGAATTGCAGAAGCGTCTTGGGGTGAGTAGTGAGGAAGCCGAGCGAGCCAAGCTTGGTGATCGTCATATTGCTGATGTTGATCCTGATTCAGTTGAAGAGATATTGACCGATGCGATTGAGAACCTGGTGCAAGAAGTTCAGCGTTCTCTGGACTTCTTCTCGGCGACTTCCAGCGAGGATCGGATCTCCAAGATCTATTTGACCGGCGGTGTGTCAAATTCAGTTAAAATCAGAGAGACGTTGGAAGAGCGTCTTGGTATCCCGGTTGAAAGGGTTGATCCATTCAGGAATGTGACGATCAATGAAAAAGAATTTGATTCAGAGTACCTCGATGCTATCGGCCCCATGTTTTCTGTGGCTGCGGGCTTGGCGATGAGGAAGGTAGGTGACAAATGATTCGGATTAACCTGCTACCCATCAGGGCTGCACAGAAAAAAGAGAAGCTGCGCTCGCAACTATCAATCTTTTCACTTTGTATTGTTCTGGTCTGTATCGCTTGTGGTTCTTTGTATGTACAAAAAATGACGGCCATCAATAGTGTTAAAGATGAGATTGCGGCTATTGAACAAAAAAGTAAAGCGTTGCGGAAAAAGATCGGACAAGTTAGGGACTTTGAGGAGAAAAAAGCAGATTTAGAAAAAAAACTTGACGTTTTACAGACGTTAAAACAAAAAAAATCTGGGCCGGTTCATTTGCTCGATGAGTTAAGTGCTGCTTTGCCGGAGAAACTTTGGCTGACCAAATTTACAGAAAAGGGTGGCAAAATCGGTTTGGCTGGTGTGGCCGACAGTGAAAATACTGTTGCAGCTTTCATGAGAAATCTGGACGCTTCTCTTTACTATAAAGACATAGAGTTGTCGGTCACAGAACAGACGAAGTCTGATGACAGGAAAATGCAGAAATTCACTATGAATTGTAGCGTTGAAGCGCCACCATCTGAATAAACGGGATTTTATGCGATGAATGCACGAGTCGAGAAAGTCTTAAATCTGCCAGCGTATCAGCGAGTACTTATTGTTCTGATTATTATGGCACTTATGGCGGCAGGTTTTTATTTTCTGCTATATCAAACCCAACAGGAGCAACACAGTCAGTTGCTGTCCAAGCGCGATGCTGCTCAGGTTCAATTACATAAAAATCAAAAGATTGCGAACAATCTTGCTGTTTATCGTGCAGAATATGAAAAGATGCAAGTCAAGCTGGAGGAAGCTCTCGGGGAACTTCCTTTAAAGCGTGAAATACCTGGTTTGTTGATCAGTATTGGTGATCTTGCACGGGATAAGGGTCTTGAGGTTTTACGTTTCAAACCTTCAGGTGAGGTTGTCAAGGGGTTCTATGCCGAAGTGCCGGTTGCATTAAGGTTGGCAGGTTCTTACCATCAGGCTGCTGCCTTCTTTGATTCTGTGAGTAAAATGGAACGAATTGTTAACATTCAAGATCTGACCTTGGGTGGGGCAAAAGAGGTCAATGGTAAAACAAACCTGGGGATTAATTGCCGTGCTATTACGTTCCGTTTCGTCGAAAATCCTCCCGCACAGACTGGTAAGAAGGGGGGTAAAAAATAATGAAATTGAAACTTCATAATTTCCCTGGTCTTCTTTTTGTTGCTCTTATTTTATTGTTGTCCGGGACTGTGGCCGGGGCTCTTGCACAGCAGGATGCTGGACAGGTTGAAGGAGAAACGGCCGAAGTTCGCAACAAAACTGGAGGCGACGACGATTTTACCTATAGCCCTCTGGGGCGCAGGGATCCGTTTAAGCCTTTGGTACAGAAAAAACCGGTGATTGTCAAAAAGGTTAAGGAGAGACCGGATCGAGTCAAGGGGCCACTAGAGAAGTTTGAGCTGAGTCAATATCGTTTAATGGCCATTATGGTTGTTAAAGGGATCCCCCGGGCGATGATAGCAGCTCCGGATGGCAAGAGTTATACTGTGAAGGTTGGACAATATATTGGTATGAACGATGGTATTGTTAAAAATATAGAGACCAAGGTTGTCGGGATTGACGAAAACGGATTAAGGATTGAAAAAAATCCTGATCGAATTGTTGTCGAAGAAGTCGGAATTGACACTTCTACCGGAAATGAAATTAAAGATAACCGTTATATTATTATGTAAGCCGGATTGTTTAAATTGTGAAACTTTAGCTGGACATGACTGAACTTTTTAGGGGAATGATATGAGAAGAAGCGTAGTGCTCCTCAGTACTGTATTGATGATTTTGACGGTCGCTTTTGTGACACCACTTTGTGCTGCCGAATCTCTTTCTGTGGCTTCTGTCGCTGAAAAGCGTGTCAAATTGACTGCGACCATGGGAATTGAGCAGGTTCGGTACTTCACTCTGGATTCTCCCAAGAGGCTGGTTGTTGATCTGTATGGGGTTCAGCAAGGGAATCATGACAACGAATTCCAATTGAGTGACGGCTTTAAATTGTTGCGCGTTGGCCCTTTAGACAACAAGACCCGTTTTGTGTTTGATGTGGCAGGATCTGTATTTCCAACCTTCAAAGTTAATACAGAAGAAGATCAACAGGTCGTCGTGACTTGGGAGCACTCGCAGGATTCAGTAGCAAATGCACTGGCTGAACCAGCCACAGAGGGAAGTGCAAAGCTGACGGCGATAGATTTTGCTTCTGAAGGTGCTGAGTCCAGGATTTACCTCCACCTGAAGGGGAACGCTGAGGTGACCAACCCCGTTCGTGATGGTAACAAAATTCAGTTTGCTTTGAAAAACACCACCCTGCCACGCTCATTGCGGAGAGTATTTGATACCTTGGCTTTTCCGAGTGCTATCCATTCAGCGACACCCTATCTGGTGAATGCTACGGGCCAACCAGAGGTTCGTTTTGTCATCTTGCTAAAGGGTGATGTTGCCTACCGCTTACAACAGAGTCCATCCGGTTATGTTTTTGCCGTGACTGACGGTCGATATGCACAAGCATCTCCAGCTATAACTGGCACGATGCCAGTTTCTGCACAAGGCAGCTCCATGGTGACTTCAGCAGCTCTACCACCATTGTCGCCGCGACCTTCTGCTGCAACACCATCGACCTCTGGTCAATTGGCTGTTCCCGTTATCGAGCAAGTTGGCTCTCAGGAGACCGTTTATACCGGGGAGAAGACCTCCCTGGTGTTTGATAACGCCGAAGTTCGTGACATTTTGCGCCTGATTGCAGAAATCAGCGATCTCAATATTATTGCTTCCGATGAAGTTAAGGGAAATGTGACGCTCCGTTTGATTGATGTCCCCTGGGATCAAGCTCTTGAACTGATTTTAGATGTCACTGGTCTTGGTATGGTCCAGGAGGGGAACGTTGTCCGGGTTTTGCCGAAGGATAAAATCCGTTCCATGAAAGAGGCAGAACTGACGGCTGTCAGGTCTCAGGAAAAACTTGAGCCACTGGTGACGGAAGTTGTCACTGTCAGTTATGCTGACCTTGGGAGTGTCTCTGGCCCGGCAAACGATATTTTGAGCGATCGTGGCAGCATTACCGAAGACAGCAGGAATAAACTGCTGATTATTACGGATGTTCCGCAACGGATTGAAAAAGCAAAAGAGTTGATAGAAATTCTTGATACACCGGAGCGGCAAGTCATGATTGAAGCACGGATCGTGCAGGTTAATTCTAATTATTCGAGAGAACTGGGTGTTCACTGGGGCATGTTTGCTTCTGATGCTGAAAATAGCCCTCGCTCAATTCAGTCCATTACGAGTGCAGGGGGGAATTTTCTTGTTGACATTACAGAGGGTTCAGTTGGCCCAATGGTACCTGCGGCTGGAGTTTCATCCCAGATTCAAATTGGTCGTGCTCTTATTGACGATATTGTCTTGGATCTACAGCTCCAGGCACTTCAGGCCGATGGTAATGGAAAAGTGATTTCCACTCCACGAGTGACGACTCTCAATGGGGAAACAGCTACAATCAGCCAGGGAACCACGATCCCTTACCAAACATCCGGTGCTGATGGTCCTAAAACTGAATTCATTAACGCTGAATTAAAGCTTGAAGTGACGCCGGTGATTAATCCAGATGGTTCCGTCATTCTGGAAATCCTTGCTACCAACGATTCTCCCTCGCTAACCGCCGGCGCAAGTGCACCAAGTATTGATACCAAGAAGGCAGAAACTAAAGTTCTGATTCATGATGGTGAAACAACAGTTATCGGTGGAATATTTGTAGAAAGCAATCAGGACACTGAAGATGGTATTCCCGGGTTGATGGGGCTCCCAATTGTTGGTAACTTTTTTAAATCGCAAAAGAAGCAATCTGTTAAGGACGAATTGCTGATTTTTATCACGCCTCGTATTATGCATGATAATTAGTTAGTTTGTTAAAATGTAAAAAAAGGGCAGGGAAACCTGCCCTTTTTTTTCTTAAAGGTTGAAGATGCTGGAAAAGATCACAGTCCCCCTGGCTGACAGAAGCTATCCAATACATCTGGGTTCTGAACTTCTTTTCAAAACAGGAGGTGAACTTTCTCACCTTCAGTTTCCACAACGCATTGCTGTGATTTCAAACCCGACAGTTGATCGTCTCTATGGTCGTGCTGTTCTTGACTCACTGGAAAAATCGGGTTTTTTACCGCTCTTGTTTAATGCGCCTGATGGTGAAGAATATAAATCTTTCGAAACACTTCAGTCGATTTATGATTTTTTGATTGAGAATAATTTTGATCGAGGTTGCGGTATCATTGCCCTAGGTGGTGGAGTTATCGGTGATATGGCCGGGTTCGCTGCTGCTACTTTTTTACGTGGCATCCCCTATGTTCAGATTCCGACAACATTATTGGCGCAGGTTGACAGCTCGGTCGGGGGGAAGACAGCAATCAATCATCCTCTGGGAAAAAACCTGATTGGTGCATTTTATCAACCCGAGATGGTCCTGATCGATATCGCGGTACTGGATACTCTGGAGCCTCGCGAAGTCTCTGCCGGACTTGCTGAAGTCGTCAAATATGGTGTTATAAGCGATTATGAGTTTTTTTGTTGGCTTGAAGAGAATGTTCAGAAATTGCGTGAGAGGGATGGAGAAACGCTCATTTACGCAGTTAAAAGATCGTGTCAGATCAAAGCTGAAATTGTTGAGCTTGATGAAAAAGAAGGCTCCATCCGTGCCTATTTGAATTATGGTCATACTTTTGGTCATGCAATCGAAAACTTATCTGGTTATGGTCAGTTCAAGCATGGTGAAGCTGTGTCTGTGGGGATGATTGTTGCGTGTAAAGTATCAGCTCAATATGGGTACTGTACGCAGCAGGAGGTTGACCGCTTGACTCACCTGTTGCAGTCACTCGATTTACCAACGGACCCCCCGGAGTTTTCACTCGATGAGTATGTTATTTCGATGCAGCGGGACAAGAAAGTTAAACAGGGAGACCTGACCCTGGTACTCAACCGGGGTATTGGAGATGTTTCCTTGCAGAAAGTTACCGATATTAAGTCAATTTTTTCGTCTATTCTTTAGATTCGTGGAGATCAATATGACTGATCAGAATCGGCAAAGTTTACTGCTTGGCAAAATTGCGGCTTATACCGAAATACTTGTCAAGGATCCCAGCTCGACAATATTTGTATCCCTGGCTGAAACTTATCGAAAAATGGGGATGTTTGATGATGCTCGGCAAATAATCTCCAAAGGATTGGCTCTGCACTCTGATTTCTGCCCTGCTTATATTGTTTTGGCGCGGGTTCTTTGTCAGTTACAAGATTTAGATGGTTCGGTTGCCGCTTTTGCTCAAGCTCTTGAACTCGATGAAGAAAATCTTGCCGCACTGGTTGGCTATGCCAGGGTGCAGATTTTGTTGGATGAGGAGGAGGCTGCGCGTGAATTACTGCTCAAGGCAAGGCAGCTGAGCCCCGCTGATCCGGTCATCAATAAGCTGCTATTGTCATTGTCCGAAGAAACTGAATTTGTCGAAGAGTCGCCAGACGAAGAGCAACAACCGGTTGATGAAATGGCAGATAACCCTGCTGTTCTTGTGTCATCGACTTTAGCTGAATTGTATCTGGCACAGGGATTGACCGAAAAGGCACTCGATCTTTTCCAACGACTTTCTGCTCAGAACCCCGATGATTTAACTCTCCGGCGTCGAGTTAAGGAGCTGGCAGGGCAATTACAAAACAGCGATCAAGATGTTGCAGTTCCTGAGGAAGAAGATTCTGTATTTCATGAAGAAGCAGTTGCAACGCAACCAGATGAAGTTGATGAATTTATCGGTGAACCAGTTCTTGAAACCTTGACTCGGTGGCTGACCAATATTGAGCAAAGGAGAGGGAATGTTTAAAGATATCCTTGAAAAGATAGTGACCAGTTGTTCTGGAGGCGTGGGTGCCGTTTTGATGGGTTTTGATGGTATTGGTATTGATCAGTTCAGCATCGAGGAGAATTCACTTGATTTGAACCTGGTCGGGATTGAATATTCAAATGTGACCAAAGAAATCGGCAAGGCTGCCGATATTTTGAGCGTCGGGACATTACAGGAAGTTTCCATCAAAACGGACCATTATTATGTCATCATCCATTCTTTGACCGATGAATATTTTGTTGCCCTGATGGTCGATCGAAATGGTAATTATGGCCAGGGGCGTTATCTGCTGATGCGTGAAGCCCCGTCTCTGCGGCGAGAATTGGTCTGATTCTATGAAGCTCATGGTTTTAAATGGTCCTAATTTGAATTTATTGGGAACTCGCGAACCGCAAGTATACGGTCATGATACGCTCAATCAAATCATGGATGATTTAACTGTTGAAGCAGCGTCTCTTGAATGTGAGCTTGAATCTTATCAGTCCAATCACGAAGGTGACCTGATTGATCAGGTTCAACGAGCACAGCGAGTCAAAATGTCTGGTATCATCATCAATCCCGGTGGATATACCCATACCAGTGTTGCGTTGCGAGATGCCATCAGTGGTGTTGATCTGCCAACAGTTGAGGTCCATCTCTCCAACATTCATGCCCGTGAAGAATTTCGTCATCATTCGTATATTGCTCCCGTTGCTGTTGGGCAAATCGTCGGGTTTGGGGCAGCGGGCTATCGTTTGGCATTGCATGCGCTGGTGAGATATTTAAACGAACAGGGCAGGGTGTGATTCAACAACGTAATCATCTTATCCAGAACATATTGATCGCTGAAAAGCTTGATGCAGTATTGATTTTTGGATTGGCAAATATACGCTATCTATGTGGATTTACGGGTACAGATGGCGTTTTGCTGGTTAAGACGAACGAGTCTGTTTTTCTGACAGATTCGCGTTATTCTGATCAGGCACAAACACAGGTCCGATCAGATCGTGTCCATTGTTATAATAATAAATTGAAAGCTATAGTTGCT
This sequence comes from Deltaproteobacteria bacterium tcs-42, assembly GCA_002049545.1. Lineage (GTDB taxonomy): Bacteria > Desulfobacterota > Desulfuromonadia > Desulfuromonadales > Geopsychrobacteraceae > Desulfuromusa. Next base: position 12,415 of record LLYT01000017.1, read on the forward strand.
GAACTGACTTCGTGTCAGAGTCAATGCGTTGGTTTTGACGCAGATGTTGTCAATGTTACACTGTTTAATGAACTCACCGCGATGGTCGGAGGTGGATGTGAACTCCGTCCGCTCAATCGCCAACTAGAGCCTCTTCGTGGGATCAAATCTCGGGATGAATTAGCGGCCCTTAAAGCTGCCGCCAATCTGAATAAGCAGGCATTTGAAAAAGTTTTGCCTTTGATGCGGGCGGGTGTAACAGAGCGAGACATATCTCTTGAACTTGAATTGACACTCAAACGTCTTGGCGGAGAGGCTAATGCGTTCGATTTTATTGTTGCTTCCGGAGTTCGTGGCGCCTTGCCGCATGGTGTCGCCTCTGATAAACAGCTTCAGACCGGGGAATTGGTGACCATAGACTTTGGAACCAGGGTCGATGGTTACCATTCCGATGAGACCGTGACCGTTGCGTTAGGTGAAGTTGACAGAAAGCTTCGACAAATTTTTGATATTGTGTTAGAAGCTCATGATTCAGCCCTTGCAGCAATTCGACCGGGAGTAGCAATTTGTGATCTGGATGCGATTGCCAGAGATTTTATCGTGGCAGCGGGGTATGGAAAATATTTTGGTCATGGTCTGGGACATGGGGTCGGGTTGGAAGTCCATGAATATCCGGCAGTTTCATCGCGTACTGAGCAAAATTTGGTCGAAGGTATGGTTATTACAATTGAACCCGGAATTTACATTCCGGACCTTGGTGGTGTGCGAATCGAGGATACGATTGTCGTAACTGCGGATGGATTTGAGGCATTGACTTCAATCCCCAAACAATTCAAGCAAATAAATTTATAGAGTTTTTCAGGAGGAAAAATAATGAAACTCAGAGATCTGAAAAGTCTGATCAAGTTAGTGACTGACACTGATATTACAGAATTTAATATGGAGAATCAGGAAGAAAAAATTCACATCAAGAGGGGATCGAACCAGGAAGTTATCCATGTTTCTTCTCCTGTAGCGCCAGTGGCCGCCGCCACGCCAGGGGCTCCAGCTCAGGTAGCACCAGCTCCAGCGACTGCCGTTGCGGAACCGGTGGTTGACGATAACTATGATTCCGTTTCATCCCCGATGGTTGGCACAATCTACCGTAAACCCTCACCTGATGCTGACCCTTTTGTCAAGGTTGGAGATATTGTCGAAGCGGGACAGACCCTTTGCCTGGTCGAGGCAATGAAGTTGTTTAACGAAATTGAAGCCGAGTTTAAATGCAAGATTATTGAGATTGTCAAGGGCGATGCGACTCCGGTTGAATTTGGTGAAACTCTTTTTATTGTTGAGAAGCTTTAACCTGCGAGGTCGTTATTCGGGAGTCAAAACAGATGTTTCATAAAATACTCATAGCAAACCGTGGTGAAATTGCCCTGCGGATTATCCGAGCCTGTAAAGAGATGGGGATCAAGTCTGTTGCGGTCCATTCAGAAGCGGATCAGGAGGCCCTCCATGTCAGTCTGGCAGATGAAAGTATCTGCATCGGTCCGACGGCCAGCGCCGAAAGCTACCTTAATATTAAGGCACTCATCAGTGCTGCAGAAATAGCTGATGTTGATGCAATTCATCCCGGCTACGGTTTTCTCTCAGAAAATGCCGAGTTTGCAGAAGTCTGTGAACAATGTGGGATCACTTTTATTGGCCCGACAGCCGATAATATGCGGCGCATGGGAGATAAAATCAGTGCGCGTCAGACTGTCACAGATGCAGGTGTGCCGATTCTCCCTGGAACCAATAAGAGTATTGAGACAGTCGACGAGGCACAGCAAATTGCTGATGACATCGGCTATCCGGTTATTATCAAAGCATCTGCCGGAGGAGGTGGTCGTGGAATGAAGATTGTTCATTCTCCGGCTTCATTGGGAAACGCGGTGGCCACTGCTCGTACCGAAGCTCAGGCCGGGTTTGGCAAGGCCGATGTTTATATCGAAAAATTCTGTCAGCACCCCCGCCATGTAGAAATCCAGGTATTGGGTGATAAGCATGGAAATGTGATTCATTTGGGAGAGCGGGACTGTTCTATTCAGCGTCGCCATCAAAAGTTGATTGAAGAGTCACCTTGCCCGGTATTGAGCCCCGAACTGCGACAGAAGATGGGAGCCTGTGCCGTTGATGCTGCCAAGGCGGTCAACTATTCCAGTGCGGGAACTGTCGAATACCTTCTCGATACCGATGGAAGTTTCTATTTCATGGAGATGAATACCCGGGTTCAGGTCGAACACCCGGTCACTGAAATGGTCACCGGTGTTGATATTATTAAAGAGCAGATCAATTCAGCTGCCGGACTACCATTGCGATATCGACAGGAAGATATTAAAATGTCCGGGCACGCGATTGAGTGTCGAATCAATGCTGAAGATCCTGAAAAATTTACCCCTTTTCCCGGTAAAATCACCGGCTACCATACTCCGGGGGGAATGGGGGTGCGGATAGAAAGTGCATTGTACCATCAATACACGGTACTGCCACATTATGATTCAATGATTGGCAAGCTGATCGTCCACGCCGAAAATCGTGAAGACGCTATCAAGCGGATGGCTTGTGCCCTGGATGAATATATTATTGAAGGGATAAAAACAACGATTCCGTTTCATCAAAAAATGATGGCGAATAAAGATTTTATTAATGGAGACTTTGATACTAATTTTTTGGAGCGGGTTAAGATTTAATTCTGAGGTATAAGGGTTTATTGAAGCAACAGGTGGTTTGTGCCACCTGTTGCTTTTTTACGGATAACTTTTTCTATGGATTCAGAAGCTCAACTGACACTGGGATATATCCCATATTTAAATTGTGTCCCTTTTTTTCACCACCTCAAGAAAAACGGTTTTCGTGGAAAGTTAGTCCCTGGAGTCCCGGCGGCCTTGAATCGAATGCTGCAACAGGGGCAACTCGATGTCAGCCCCTCATCGTCATTCGAATATGCCAAGAACTGGCGAAATTACCTTTTGCTCCCCGATCACTCTATTTCATCCGTTGGTCAGGTCAAGAGTGTTCTCCTTTTTTCACCGGTTGATCTGGTGGAACTGTCGGGCCGGCAAATAGCCATAACCGCTGAATCAGCGACCTCGATTAATCTGTTACGGATTATCTTCCGCGAATTTTACGCTCTTCACAATGTAACCGATAGTGTTCCAGATTTACCCATAGAAGCATTGATTGAACAACAACAGCCAGCATTGTTGATCGGAGACAGGGCATTACGCTTGGCTGATCAGCTTCCATACGGCATGAAAGTATTTGACCTCGGTGAAATCTGGTATCAACACACCGGTTTGCCTTTTGTCTTCGCCCTTTGGATGGCCTGTCGCAATTCTCTGAATCAGTTTACCATTGAGTTGCAAGATTTGGGGTCTCAGCTACTACAATCTCGCGAACAGCTAATGGATGAGCGATATTTCATTGCCAAGGAAGTCGCGGAAAAGATAGGATTGAGTATACAAACAGTTGTCGATTACTGGGGAACAATCGATTATCGATTGGAAAGAGAGCATCTGCGGGGGCTGCAACTGTTCTTCTCGTTATGTCAAAAGTACTGTTTACTCGATGATGAACCGGAGTTGAATTTTTTGCACTGATTGCTGATATCTTCTTTGTTAAAGACAATTTTGGTGTGTATGATATTTTCGTTCACATAGATTCTAAAAATGTGGCTGAATGGCGGCAACTTCCTGATACCGCCGGGCAGGGTTAAAACCATCGGGGTGGTCATGGTTTCGGCGGGTGTAGCCTCAACAAGTTATAAAACAGGAGCAAAGATTTATGATCAAGAGTATGACCGGTTATGGTCGTGGGCAAGCCAAGGTTGATGGCTTGTCATTTTCTGTTGAGATTAAAGCGGTTAACCACCGTTATTGCGATATTAATATTAAATCGCCTCGCTTATTAGCCCCATTGGAAAGCGAAATTAAAAAGCAGGTATCATCTGTCCTGCGACGTGGGAAGATTGATCTATATATCAGTCAGGACCATACCGCTCAGTTAGTCAACAAACCGACTATTGACAAGCAGCTTGCCAAGGCCTATCTGGAAGCCTTTAGTGAACTGAAAGAGATCAGTGGCCTGTCGGGTGAGATCAGTTTGGAGTTTCTTGCCGCACAGAAGGATGTACTGGTACTCAACGATGTTGAGTTTGCTCGTGATGATCTATGGAATTGTCTTTCCAGGGCAATCGTTGAGGCCTTGAACTCAATTCAGGAAATGCGGCAGAATGAGGGTGCTGCGACACAGGTTGATATGGAAAGCAGATTGGCTTTATTGTCTCAATCAATCGTTCTGATCGAACAATCGGCCGCACTGGTTCCTGTCGAATGGCAACAGAAGTTGCAGGAAAGACTGTCGCGGTTGCAGGAAAATGGCGGCGATCCGCAGCGCGTTGCTCAGGAAATCGCTATTTTTGCTGACCGCTGTGATATCAGCGAAGAAATTACCCGCATTAATAGTCATCTTGAGCAATTTCGCGATCTGTTACAGCAGCAGGAGCCGGTTGGGCGGCAACTTGATTTTCTGGTTCAAGAATTGAACCGTGAAGCCAACACCATGGGCTCAAAATCCAATGACGCAACGTTGACTCGTCATGTCGTGACACTCAAGGCGGAATTGGAAAAAATCCGTGAGCAGGTACAGAATATTGAGTAATAACAACCTCAGAGAAGGTATATTGTTTGTCGTGTCTGCGCCATCCGGGGCGGGAAAATCTTCCCTTTGTCGAGAATTAATTGACAGCTTGCCCAATTTACGTCAATCTATATCGTTTGCTACCAGAAATAAGCGCGAGGGTGAGCAGGATGGGGTTGATTACCATTTTATCCGTCCCGAAGCTTTTCAAAGCATGATAGAGCAGCAGCAGTTGGCCGAATGGGCTGAAGTTCACGGCAATCTGTACGGAACATCGCTGAACACCTTGACTGATGCCGCTGACGCTGGGATTGACTTGCTTCTGGATATCGATTGTCAGGGGGCGGCACAGCTTATAAATAATCATCAGCAGGGGGTGTTTGTTTTTATTTTGCCACCTGACTATGCTGAGCTGGAAAAACGACTTCGTGAGCGTGGAACGGATAGTGAAGATGTGATTCAGCGACGTATGAAGAATGCAGCGCAGGAAATCTCTCAAGCACATTGGTACGATTATCTGGTTGTGAATGATAATTTCGAGTCTGCCAGGGAGAGTCTGGTCGCCATTATAACTGCAGAGCGTTGTCGAGGTCGTCGTACGATGCATCTGCTGGAGAAATTTAACGCAAAGGGAGAAATATAAATGGCACGTGTCACCGTAGAAGATTGTCTTGATGTCATTCCAAACCGTTTTTTGTTGGCCATGGTTGCGGCGAAGCGATCAAAGCAATTATATAAAGGGGCGGAACCACTGATTGAAAATAAATCGGGGAACAAGAAAGTTGTTGTCGCCTTGCGTGAAATTGCTGCAAGTCGAGTTGAATTTGAAGTTCCGACAAAAAAACGTTAATCACTTTCATCCTTCCCCTCCTGTGCGGCAGGGGGAGGTGTTTTTTCAGGTAATACATTTCAGATCGTTGAGTCGGATACTTGGGTTCCGGACGCGTCTATGTTTACAGTAGAAAATATCATTGAACAATTACACGATTATTACCCGGAGGCAGACCAGGATCTTCTGATCCGCGCTTTTGAGTTTTGTACTCGCGCCCACAATGGTCAGAAAATGGCTGATGGACGCGATTATCTTCAACATTCCCTCGAAATTGCATCCATCCTTGTTCGTTTAAAAGTTGATGAGACAACTCTGGTTGTCGGTGTTCTGCATAATTCTTTGTTGTCTGGTCTGATCACCAGAGAGGATCTGGCGGATGAGTTTGGTCAGGAAATCCTCGGTTTGATTGAAATCGGCAACAAGATCAGCCATATCCCCTATCGTCAAAGTAATCAGCAGCAAGTCGAGAGTTTTCGTAAAATGTTCGTTGCTATGGCTCGCGATCTGCGGGTGATCCTGGTCTATCTGGCTGTTCGGTTGAGCAATATGCGAAGCATTGGTTGCCGCAAAGAACTCGAGCAGGTTGCCTGTTCGCGAGAAACCCTCGAAATATATGCCCCTCTTGCTAATCGGCTGGGTATCAGTTGGCTTAAAGGGGAACTGGAAGATTTGGCTCTGCAGGTTTTGGAGCCGGAAAAATACGCAGCTTTGGCTCGACGGATTACCGCACATAAGGAGGAACGTGGTGAATACGTAGCTACGGTTCGTGAAGAAATCTGTAAATTGCTGGAAGTCAATGGGCTGCATGGAGATGTCACTGGCCGATTCAAACATTTTTATTCTGTTTACCGCAAAATGGAACGAACTGGTGTTGATCTCGATCAGATTTATGATTTGACCGCTTTTCGGATTCTCGTTGATTCGGTGCGGGAGTGTTATGAAGTTCTGGGCCTGGTGCACGCAAGATGGAAACCGATACCCGGTCGTTTTAAAGATTATATCGCCATGCCGAAAAGTAATATGTACCAATCTTTACATACAGCGGTGATTGGCCCTTATGCCGAGCGGATGGAGGTGCAGATCAGAACCCGTGAAATGCATCGGATTGCCGAAGAAGGTGTCGCTGCACACTGGAAATATAAAGAAGGTGGGGCCGTTTCTGTCACGGGTCGGGATGATCAGCGCTTCAACTGGTTGCGACAGGTGTTGGAGTGGCAACGTGATGTCAGCACCGAATGGAGTGCATCGGATACCTCTTTTATCGATCTCTTTCCCGAAGAGGTTTACGTTTTTACCCCCAACGGGGATGTCAAGGAGTTACCGAAAGGTTCGTGCCCGGTCGATTTTGCTTATGCGATCCATACCGATGTTGGCAGGCAATGTGTCGGCGCACGAATTAACGGCAAGCTCTGTCCCATCAAAACTCAGCTTAAAAATGGTGATATTGTTGAAGTACGGACCTCGGCACATCAGACCCCAAGCAAGGATTGGCTCTCTTTTGTAAAAACATCCAAGGCGCGAAATAAAATTCGCCACTGGGTCAAAGCGGAACAACGTGAAAAAAGTATCGAAATTGGGCGTGAGTTGCTCGAGAAAGAACTGCGTAAGCATCAGTACAGCTTGAAAAGGGCTATGTCTCTGGAAAGTTTTTCTCAAACGGTCATTGAGCTCGGTTTCAAATCGACAGAGGATGTCTTTGCCGCAATTGGCTATGGCAAGCTCTCCGCCGGTCAGATTATTTCCCACGCCATTCCAAAAGAGGAGCAGAAACGGCAACCGGATAAGTCTGGCCCCTTGGGAAAGGTCCTTGATAAGTTTTCACGTCGCAAACCGCAAAGTGCTATTTTGATCGGTGGTATCGATAATGTGATGGTCCGTTTTGCCAACTGTTGCAACCCGCTTCCCGGAGAGCCGGTGACCGGATTTATTACTCGAGGGCGGGGTTTGACAGTTCATGCAAAAAATTGTTCCCAGGTTCTTGCCAGTGAGCCGGAGCGCAGGATTGATGTTGAATGGGATATGCAGCGCCAGACAACAAGGCCGGTTAAAGTTCAGGTAACCTGTTCTGATCAAAAGGGAATGTTAGTCGGTATTTCCGGTGCTATTGCTGAAGCTGATGCCAATATTGTCAGCGCCAGCGTTTATGCGCGCGGTGATAGGAAGGGGACAAACCTGTTTGAGGTTGATGTTGAGAATCTTGAGCACCTTAATCGTGTGATTCGTGAGATCAAGAAAGTCAAAGGGGTAATTCGGGTTGAGCGGATCCAGAATTGACGCAGTTATATGAGCCGATTCGATGAACTATTCGTCGGAGAAGGAGAAATGTCCATGGCAGTGAAGAAAATAGAGTCAGATAAGGCGCCAGTAGCGATTGGTCCCTATTCTCAGGCGATAAAAGCGGGAGATTTTCTTTATTGTTCGGGCCAGATTCCGTTGGTTCCGGGAACTGACGCGTTGGTTGCCGGTGGTGTTGAAGAACAGACAAAACAGTCTTTGCGGAATTTACAGTCTGTCCTTGGTGCTGCCGGGACCGATTTCAGTTCTGTGGTTAAAACGACAATCTATTTGATTGACTTGGCCGATTTCACAGTCGTCAATGAAATTTACGCAGGTTATTGTGGTGAAGTTGCTCCGGCGAGAGCCACGGTTCAGGTTGCCGCTTTACCAAAGGGGGCATTGGTTGAAATGGATGCTGTCGCTTATCTGGGGTGATTTTTGGAAAACACGACGAGAAAAAAGGATGGTCACATTATGGCCATCCTTTTTAGTTTGAAACCTGTATAGGATTTAACTTAAACGACTTTTTGTACCTTGTTGGAACGGATACAGCGGGTACAGACTTTTATTGTCTTGACTGAGCCGTTTTGAATGGCACGAATTTTTTGTAGGTTGGGACTCCACACAGTACGGGTTTTATTGTGTGCGTGGCTGACATTGTTTCCGGTTACGGGTTTCTTACCGCAGATTTCACATTGCTTAGACATCTCGTCATTCCTCCTGAAAGTTTCGAACGCGCATTACTAGCATATATTGTTCGTCGATGCAAATATTTTAAGTATTTTTGGCCGGCAAATTGTCATCACCGAAGACCTTCAGCCCGTTATTGTTCAGTAAAGCCGTGGTTATGCCAACTCCTTCAATCAGATTCTCATTTAAATAAACTTTTTGTGATCCACAAGATGGGCTGCGTTGCTGTAGAATCGCAAGTTTGCAGTCGGCCAGCTTGGCAACTTTAAGACATTCTTCAGCACCATGAAGAAAAATATCGGTCACATTTTGCCCATTTTCATCGATAAGTCCCCCTTTACCAGCAAGGGTCGCTTCTCCATCACCCAGGCTGAACCAGCATTTGGGGCGTGGTGTTGCCAGTCCGGCTAATTGCTCCGGGCAAACCGGAATCGGTGTGAATTGATGGAATTTGATGTAGTCAACGACTGCTTGAGAGTAGTTGTCGGAACCATCATAACGTGTTTTTAGGCCGAGGAGGCAGCTGCTGACAAGTATGGGGCGCATGGGATTGACTATATTTCTGCAATGGGGGGATTGATCAGAACCGAATCAATTGCCTTATGACCATGAATCTGCACTTTTCGACCATCAATGATAACCCGCTCTTCGGCGAACCACTGGATGACTTGTGGGTAAATTTTATGTTCCTGTTCGAGGATCCGCGCTGCAAGGGTGCTTTCTGAATCTTCTGCAAAGATTGGGACGACCGCCTGGGCAATAATTGGGCCGGTGTCGACACCACCATCGACCAGATGAACCGTGCAGCCAGAGAACTTTGCACCGTATTCGATAGCTTTCAACTGCACATGGAGTCCAGGAAAAGCTGGTAATAGCGCGGGGTGGATATTGATGATCCGTTGCGGAAACGCCTGCAGGAAAATCGCAGAGATGAGGCGCATGAATCCGGCCAAAACCACCAATTCTGTTCCAACGTCCTGCAGTTTCGCAACGACCGCCTGATCAAATTCTTCGCGGCTGGCAAACTTTCGGTGGTTGATACAAATGGCGTCGATTCCGGCATGCTTTGCTCGTTCAAGAGCCCCGGCAGCAGGATTGTTGCTGATAACGAGTACAATTTCAGCGTCAAGTTGTCCCTGCTGGCACTGGTCAATAATTGACTGCAGGTTTGAGCCGCTGCCGGAAGCCAGAACTGCCAATTTTATTTTTTTTTGCAAACCCATGTTTTTTCCCGTTGGAACTGCTTCGCTTCGGTTAAACAAGCTCGACTGAAGGGGTCTTAGCCGGGGCGATTTTACCAATGAGAAAAGCTTTCTCTTTAAGTCCGGTCAGGCGACCAAGAATATCGTCGACTTCATCGGGTGAAACCACCAGAACCATGCCGATTCCGTAGTTGAAAGTTCGACACATTTCATCTTCCGGAATATTGCCACCTTGCCGTAACATTTCAAAGATAGCCGGTTTATCCCAGCTATTTCGGTTGATGACGGCCTTACAGTGGGTTGGCAGGATGCGGGGGATATTTTCCAGAAGTCCACCACCAGTGATGTGGGCGATACCCTTGATATCAAAATCACGTATCAAGTTGAGAATGGTTTTGACGTAGATTCGGGTCGGGGTCAGCAGTTCTTCCCCCAGGGTTTTATCTAAAGCATCAGGTTGAGAGGCCAGATCGAGTTGCAAGGTCTCCAGGCAGATTTTTCGTGCCAGGGAGAAGCCGTTGGAGTGTAGCCCGCTTGAGGCGATTCCGATAATCAGATCATTCTTGGTGATGGTGGAGCCATCGATGATTTTGTTGTTATCCACGACGCCGACAGAAAATCCTGCGAGATCATATTCGCCGCCGCTATACATGCCGGGCATTTCGGCGGTTTCTCCACCAAGGAGCGCGCAGTTCGCCTGTTTACAACCTTCGGCAATCCCTTTAACAACGTCGACCGCTTGTTCCGGAGATAATTTTGCGGTGGCCAGATAATCAAGGAAAAACAGTGGTTCAGCCCCCTGGACGATAATATCATTGACACACATGGCAACCAGATCAATTCCAACGGTGTCGTGCTTATCGAGTAGAAAGGCGAGTTTCAGTTTTGTCCCAACGCCATCTGTCGCAGCCACCAGAGTCGGACGTTGATACTTGCTACTATTGAGTGAGAAAAGACCGCCAAATCCGCCGATATCGGTGAGAACTTCCGGACGTGAAGTCTTCTTGACCAATGGTTTAATCAGGTCGACAAAGCGATTTCCAGCGTCTATATCGACACCAGCATCTTTATAAGTGATTGGTTTTTTATCGTTCAATTTTGGCTCCTTGGCCGTTAAAATGGACGGCATTAAACCATTCGAGCAGTGGGTTGTCAATGTCGGAAAGTTTGTTTTTATGCCGATCTTTAGCGTGATCGAGATGATATCTTTCACTGTATCGGATTGATGAAGTATGCTAATTTGAGCTAAATTTTTTACGGCTTGCTGAAAATGAATTCTAGCATAAAAAACAGCTTGTTGAGTATATGGATCAATGGAAAAAAACTCGATTGTCAGATTGATGTCTGAGGCAGATATGGATGCCGTTCTGGCTATTGAGCAGAGCTGTTATCCGCATCCCTGGTCATGCGAGCAGTTTCACCAGGAACTCGAGAACCCCGTTGCATCAATACTTGTGTGTCAGGTTGAAGGCCAGGTTGTCGGCTACATTTGCTACTGGTTGATTTCTGGGGAAATGGAGATTCTGAACTTGGCAACAGCACCGCAGTTTCGCCGTAGCGGTGTTGCCGGGCACTTGCTGGAACAGGCTTTCGCACGTTGCTCTATGTCTCAACTGTCAACATCCTGGCTGGAAGTACGGTCTGGAAATCGAGCTGCGCTGGCACTGTATCAACGTTATGGATTTGAACTGAGTGGAACCCGTCGGGCTTACTACCGGGATGGTGAAGACGCCCTTGTTATGGTTAAAAATTTTACTGACCAAGAATCTCAGGAGAAAATTTGATGAAGAATTTCAAGACGATTATCCTGTCAAATCAGGAAATATCGCCTGGCTATTATCGGATGAAAATACTGGCACCTGGTTATAATGAATTGGCCAGGCCGGGGCAATTTGTCATGTTTCGCGTACAACGATCATTGCCACCACTATTACGGCGACCTTTCGGGATTTTCCGAGCGGGATTTCTGCCGGCCGATTGTGAAAGTATGCCACCGAAGGAATTTATTGAGATCATTTATAAAGTTGTCGGCAGTGGCACCGAAATCATGCAGGGATTGCACCATGGCGATCCGGTCGAATTATTAGGGCCGCTAGGGAGCGGGTTTGATCCGGGGACGCCGGAAGAAGAAAAAATACTTGTCGGTGGTGGAATAGGTTTGGCACCGCTCTATATGCTAGCCGAAAAAATGGTGGAAAAGTCGAAGGTGCGCTTGTTGATGGGGGGGCGTAGTCGCGATGATATCATCACGGTCACAGAATTTGAGCGACTTGGAGTTGAAACTTATGTTTCAACCGAAGACGGGAGTTTGGGGGAAGAGGGGCTGGTCACCCGGGTTCTGGAGCGAAAGCTTGATAAATATCCCAAGGCGTCCGTATTTGCTTGTGGACCGATGCCGATGATTGAAGCGGTACAAAAAATCTGTCTTGAGCGTGGAACCTCCTTGCAGGTTTCCCTGGAGGCTTTGATGGCCTGCGGTGTCGGTGCCTGCCTTGGCTGCGTTGTTAAAGGGGAAGGACATACTGAGGTTGATCCCCGCTATCTTTGTACCTGCACCAGTGGACCTGTTTTTAAAGCTGAGGAACTTAATTGGAACAAAGCTGCAATTAACGGCGTAGAAAGTGGAGGCTGCAAATGAACAAATCCGAGAAGAACATATTGCAGCCGAAAATGGCCGTAGAAGTCGCTGGTCTGAGATTGAAAAATCCCGTTATGCCGGCATCCGGTACCTTTGGCTATGGTGAAGAATATGCACCCTATATTGATTTGAACCAGCTTGGAGCCGTTGTGACCAAGGGAATGTCACTCAATCCCAAAGCGGGGAATAATACCCCCCGTATATGTGAAACTGTCAGTGGCATGCTTAACGCAATCGGACTGCAGAATGTTGGTGTTGATGCTTTTATCAAGAACAAGATGGCTTATCTTCAGCAGTATGAGACCCCGGTTATCGTCAATTTTTTTGGTAGTACCCAGGATGAATATGGTGAAGTCGCGGCCCGGTTGGATGATGTGCCGGGCGTTGCTGCTCTGGAAATGAATATATCCTGCCCCAATGTTAAGCATGGCGGGATTATCTTTGGGACCGACCCTGAAGCGGCTTTTGCGGCGGTATCGTTGGTGCGAAAGCGGACAAACAAGCCTTTAATTGTTAAATTGACGCCCAATGTGACCGATATCCAGGTGACTGCCAGGGCTGCCGAGGATGCCGGGGCAGATGCCTTGAGTTTGATCAATACCCTGACGGGAATGGCGGTTGATGTTAAAACCCGTAAGCCACGTCTGGCTAACACCATTGGTGGCCTATCCGGCCCGGCAATCCGACCGATTGCGGTGCGACTGGTGCATCAGGTTGTCCAGGCGGTTCAGGTGCCGGTGATAGGGATCGGTGGTATCTCACGGGCCATGGATGCACTGGAATTCCTGATTGTCGGGGCCAAAGCGGTTCAGGTTGGTACGGCTAATTTTGTTGATCCGAATGCCATGGCGACAATTCTTGCTGGTCTCGAAGAGTTTTGCCGAGACGAAGGAATTGCCGATATTAACGATCTGATTGGAAGCCTGGAGTTGTAGCTTATCCTATGGATGTTATTGCCACCCACGTCAATGCCGATTTTGATGGCCTTGGTTCGATGATCGCGGCAAAGCGACTCTATCCCGAGGCTGTCCTGGTTTTCCCCGGTGGTCACGAACGGGGGCTGCGGGATTTTTTGCTCCACAGTACTCTCTATGCTTATGATGTGAAAAAGGTACGCGACATTGATTTGAATGAAGTGACCAGACTGATTCTGGTTGATGTGCGCAGCGCTGGCAGAATCGGTCAATTCGCCGAAATTGTCGAGAATAGCGATCTGGAAATTCACATCTACGACCACCATCCGGTGGATGAAAACACCATCTCTGGGCAGGTTGAATTTATCCAGGAAGTGGGTGCAGCAACGACCATTCTGACACAGTTGTTTATCGAACGTGGCATTGTACCAACGCCCGATGAAGCTACCATGATGATGCTCGGTCTATACGAAGATACCGGGCATTTGCTGTTTCCCGGGACAACAGCGACCGATTATCAATCGGCTGCTTTTTTATTGCAACATGGCGCAAATCTGAACACCGTCGCAGATTTTCTGGTTCGGGAAATGACTTCCGAACAGGTTGATCTGCTCAACGAATTATTGAAGTCGTGCCAGAAGCATATCGTCAATGGTGTAGAGATCGCCATCGCCTATGCGTCCATCGATTATTATGTTGGCGATATATCGAGCCTGGTACACAGACTTAAGGATATTGAGAATCTCAATGTTCTGATTGTTGCCGTACGCATGGAAGACCGGGTTTTTCTGGTTGGCCGTTCCCGCTTGCCGGAGATGAATATCGGTGATTTTTTTCATGAGTTTGGAGGTGGTGGACATGCTTTTGCCGCATCTGCCACAGTCCGGGATCTCCCTTTGGCGCAATTACTCAAACGGATAGAAAAATTACTCCAAAAGCATGTCCGTTCACGTTGTGAAGCGCGGCACCTGATGTCTGCGCCGGTCAAGACACTCCCGGACAATGCGACCATTGAGGCGGTTCGCGAACTGATGACACGCTTCAACTTCAATGCCCTTCCGATTCTGAATGACCAACATCGGGTTGTCGGTATCATGACCCGGCAGGTGGTTGAAAAAGCTGCTCATCACAAGCTGTTGAAAATGGATGTCAGTGAAGTGATGAATACCGATTTTCAGGTGGCGTCACCCGAAACTTCTTTGGCCGATTTACAACAGGGGATTGTCGAGCACAATCAGCGTTGCGTGCCGGTCATTGATGGAGAAACACTGGTTGGGGTTGTGACTCGAACCGATTTGCTCCGCTATATGTTGGGTGATCGACAACAATTTGCCGATGAATCTTATGATATCTCTGAACGGCGTGCCTTGCAGTTGAAACGGAAAAACCTACAAAAATTAATCGAAGCTCAACTGCCGGAGCCGGTCAGGAACCTGCTGCATCACCTGGGATTAGTGGCAGATCAACTCAATTTGCAGATCTATCTGGTGGGAGGTTTTGTCCGGGATCTGCTCCTGCGGCAGCAAAATCTGGATGTTGATATTGTTGTTGAGGGAGACGGAATTTCCTTCGCAGAAGCTTTTGCAAGAACCACCCAATGTCGGGTTCGAGCCCATGAAAAGTTTGGTACCGCAGTCATTGTCTTCCCGGATGGGTTCAAAGTCGATATCGCTTCTGCCCGATTTGAATATTACGACCGACCAGCCGTGCTACCGGAGGTTGAACATGCCTCGATCCGTCATGATCTTTATCGGCGTGATTTCACGATCAACACTTTGACAATATCCCTCAACCAAAATAATTTTGGTCAGATGCTCGATTTTTTCGGCGGGCAACGTGATATGAAGGATAAATCGATTCGGGTGCTGCATAACCTCAGTTTTATTGAAGATCCGACCCGGCTATATCGTGCTGTTCGTTTTGAGCAGCGTCTGGGCTTTTGTATCGGTCGTCAAACAGAACGGTTGATGCGTAGTGCCGTACGCTTGAAATCGGTTCAAAAAGTTGCCGGCTTGCGGATTTTGAATGAATTAGAACAGATTCTGGATGAGCCCCGGGTTGTCCCCGCTCTGAATCGGCTGGATCAATTTGACCTGTTGAAATTTATTGATCCACAGTTGTGCTTTGATCAGAATACGGCCAGTTTGTTTGTTGCCGCTGAGCGAGCCAGTAGCTGGTTTGATTTGCTCTATACCGGTGAAGAATATCGACGTTGGTTGCTGTATTTATTTTGCCTGTTTGACAACTTGTCTGCAAAAAGGGTGGCTCGGGTCAGTGACTGGCTTGGCATGCAACCCAAGGACCGCACTTTGCTCCTGGAACAGGTGCCAGAAGTCAGGCAGCTGGAGAAGAAGATCAAACAGCGTCGGAACGGCCGGAGTGAACCGAAAAACAGTGAGATTTTTTTCTGGTTTGATGGTCTGTCGATAGAAACCATTCTTTACCTGATGGCCCGGAGTGATAATGAGAATCTGCGTCAATGGATTTCACTGTATATGACTGAGTTACGGAAAGAAAAAGTTATTTTAAATGGTGATGACTTGATTGCACTTGGTTTTCCACCGGGGAGATATTTTCAGGAAATATTCGAATTTCTGCTGATTGGTCGTTTAAACCGGGAGATTCATACGCGGGAAGAGGAAATTCTATTCGTCAATCAACATTTTTCAAGTATCGACGGTTCTTCTTTTGCTGTTCGCCCTCAGGTTGACCCAGATAGTCCAGTCGATTAAAGTAGTCAACCTTTGATGGCGTCGCAAAAAGTCCCCTCTACGGTGTTACGCCATTTTAGATACTTGACCCTGAATATCTGAGCCAGCTCTTTTGTTTCACTGCCCCCAGATTTCAGGGTTTTTGGAGTTTATGATTCGATGGAAACAATTGTTTCTAAAATTGCAATCATGCTGGTTCCGGCTTTACTGGCAATTATTCTGCATGAAGTAGCACATGGCTATATTGCAGAACGGTTTGGTGATCCGACCGCCCGTTTGTTGGGCCGTTTGACCATGAATCCGTTTAAGCATCTTGATCCGATTGGAACCATTGCTGTTTTCATTTTTGGTTTTGGCTGGGCACGACCGATTCCAGTGAATTTCGGGAATTTCCGTCGCCCACGCCGTGATATGATCTGGGTTGCGTTGGCCGGGTCGGCAACAAATTTATTGTTAGCGGTGCTGTCTGCCCTGTTGTTGCGTGGCTTGGGCCTGCTTGACCAGAGTTCCTTCGGAGCATCGCAAGTCTATGTTCAATTTATGACTCCGGTTAAAATGATGGTTGGTTTCAGCTTGTATATCAACACCCTGCTTGGGGTTATTAATCTTATTCCAGTTCCTCCATTGGATGGAGGGAGGATTTTGACCGGAATTCTTCCCGAGCGTCAAGCGACACTGATCGGTAAGTTGGAACCTTTCGGGTTTGTGCTGATTTTATTTTTGGTTTTTTTTACTGATGTGTGGTCGCTGGTGCTTGGCCCAATCATTAATGGTCTGGTTGTTTTTTTGGCCGGGAACGAAACGCGGCTCGTTGAACAGGCTATCCGTTTCCTGTTTGGTCATTAAGTGGTGATGACGTAACGGTATAATTCGACATGTCGCTTGTTATCTCCACCTTTGATCATTTTTTTGGTCTTGCCGGACCCAATTTGTTTCACCACCTTATGAGCTTATGCGGGATCAGTGATCAATGGCAATCCAGATTCAACTAGAAAACTTTTCGGGCCCCCTTGATCTTCTATTACATCTGATTAAAAGTCATGAGATGGATATCTACGATATCCGTATTTTTGAGATTACTGAACAATATCTGACGATTATTGAGAAAATGCAGCAACTCGATCTTGATATCGCTGGTGAATTTCTCCTTATGGCAGCAACCCTTGTGCATATCAAGTCAAGAATGCTGTTACCTGTGAGCGACGAAATCGGTGAAGAAGAGGAAGATCCCCGCGCTGAACTGGTGAAAAGATTATTGGAATATCAGCGCTATAAAGATATAGCAGAGTCATTTCAGCAATTACCGCAGTTGGAACGGGATATATTTGTCGGACACTTTCAGTTGGAGAACGTTCTTGAGGGGGAGAGTGAAGACAATCAAGTGACAATCGGCATTTATCAGCTTGCAGACGCTTTTCATCAGTTGTTAAAGGATAAACCACCAGAAATTTTTCATGAGGTTGTGCGAGAATCTCTTTCGGTTGCCGATTACATTGATCGCATCACAGAAAAATTATCACAGAAAAAACGGATTGCTTTTAGAGAAATTTTTTCTACAAAATATTCTCGAAGTGAATTGATTGTCACGTTTATTGCGACTCTGGAATTGGTGAAACTGCAAGTGATTGGTATTGAACAAGTTGGAGCTTTTGGTGAAATGTGGCTGGCCCTGACAACCTCGGTCGATCGGTTGGCGCAAATTTCTCCAGAAAAGGATCTGCTGACTTATGGATAATTTGGGACAACTCATTGAGGCTTTGATTTTCGCCTCCGACAGCCCCCTGTCTCTTGATCGGTTGAGTGCTCTTTCTGAACAACCAAAAACGCAGATAAGACCGATTATCGAACAGTTACAGCACCATTATGGTGCTTCTGAACGTGGATTCTATCTTGCTGAGGTTGCCGGAGGTTACCAGTTCAGAACTGTGGTGGAACTGGCTCCCTGGCTGAAAAAATTAAGTAAGGATCGTGCTACCAGATTTTCACGGGCCGCGTTGGAAACTTTGGCAATCATTGCATATCGACAGCCTGCGACTCGAGCCGAAATTGAATATTTGCGGGGAGTCGATTCTGGTGGAGTGATGAAAACACTTCTGGATAAAAATCTGCTGCGCATTCTTGGTAAAAAAGATGTCCCGGGACGACCTTTGATGTACGGCACCAGTCGGCAGTTTCTGGAATTATTCGGGTTACGTGATCTGAGTGATCTGCCCACGTTAAAAGAATTTACCGCTTTGGATCCTGAATTGACCGAAGCTGCCCCTCTGGATCCTGAAACGGTTGAGTGAATCGATGGCTGAACGGTTGCAAAAATTGATATCTCAAGCGGGCCTGGCTTCACGCAGACAAGCAGAGAAGTGGATCGAAGAAGGGAAGGTTCTCCTGAATGATAATCCGGCCAAGCTGGGCGATCGAGCCGATTTATCTATTGATCAGGTTCAGGTTAATGGAGAAGTTCTGGCAGCTGCGCAAGAGAAGGTCACCGTTCTCCTCAATAAACCACGTGGTTATGTTTCTACCCTTAAAGATCCTGAAGGTCGACGTTTGGTGACCGATCTGGTTAATGATGTCCCGCAACGCCTCTTTCCGATCGGGCGCTTGGACTATAATACCGAAGGGTTGCTGTTACTGACCAACGATGGTGAACTGGCACAGCAAATGAGTCATCCGGGCCATCAAGTTGATAAAACCTATCTGGTTAAAGTTCGCGGCTCCTTGTCTGAAAAAATGGTGAAACGACTCGAGCGAGGTGTTGTCCTTGATGATCGGAAAACAGCCCCCGCAAAAGTTGAGCGAATCAGAACCGCTGGGCCGAGTTGCTGGTTTGAGTTGACAATTCACGAGGGTCGAAACCGGCAAGTACGGCGAATGTGTGAAATTCTCGGATTGTCAGTTGTCAGACTCAAGCGGATTCGCTTCGATTTTCTTGATTTAAGGGACGTTATGGCGGGTCAATATCGTTGTTTGCTGGATAGCGAAATCAGAAAATTGAAAAAAATTAAATAAATTAATATTCATTATTGTTCTTTGTTTTTGAAAGTGCTATTGTCTCTTTTGTCGTTTGTTTTTATAAAGATTATGGGTAACTATTCACCAGCACGACTGATAGGGGCTTGTGGTACCCATGGAAAGGGCGTCTGTCGCCACGGACGGCGACAGTCGAACGGCCATGGACGGCGCAAAGTGGCCCTTGGAATGGGTACCTCAAGGCATTGCTGAACAGTTACGATTATGGCTGTTATTTGGGTTGGTGGTCTGACTTGACACTTGATTAATATTTCACGTATCTTTCAGGTTGGAATATCTGCAAATAGTGAAATACAGGAGTTTTTTTTTGGCAACGACTAAAGATAAATTACTTGAATCGGCACAAAAAAACCTGAAGAAAAAGCAGGTCGCCAAGGCAATAAAAGATTACGTCAAAATTGTCGAACTGGATCCCGTAGATGTCCGTTCCCGGCAAAAACTGGCTGAACTTTACGTGCGTATAAATAAAAATTCAGAAGCCTATGAACAATACGAATCGGTTGCCAGGTATTTTTCCGGTAATGGATTTTATCTGAAAGCGATTGCCATTTATAAGCAGATGCAGCGCCTTGATACCGATCAAATCGCTCTGTTTAGCCGCCTTGCAGAGTTAAATGAGAAGCAGGGGCTGGTTGGTAACGCTATGGCAGAATACCGTAATCTGGTTGACTATTACGGTCGTAATGGAATGGTTGCCGATGAGATTAAAACGCTGGAAAAAATGCGTGATCTCGATCTTAATAATTTGAATGTACGGGTTAAACTTGCAGAGGTATTAGCCCGTAACGAGCGTGAAGATGAAGGTTATGCCGAGCTGGGATCATTTTAGGCGATAAGGGTGATTTTGATAAAATTCTTAAGCTTTACAAGATGTTTTTGCCCCTTTATCCCAATGACAATAAATTACAGATGGGGCTGGCACTCGCTTTTTATGAAAAAGGTGATTTTGGCAGAGGCATCACAATACTGGAGAAATTGTTAAAGGATAAACCCGCTGACCCGGATTTATTGCGCTTGCTCGGTCGGGGATATTCTGATCTTGAAGAGTGGGCCAAGTCCTGTGAGATTTACCAGCAACTCCTGGTTATGGATCCTACAGACCTCGATATTCGGGAGTCGATGATCAAGTGTGAAATTGACAGTTCTCAATATGATCGTGCTCTGGCAGAACTGGAGGAGTGGAAGGACGCTTTTTTCAAAGCTGATCGCCTGGACCATTTAAAAGAATATTATGAAATTCTCAAGGAACAGCTGGTTGATAATAGTGTCGTTTACCAGACTCTTGATTCGATTTATGAATTATCCGGCGAGGGTGACAAGTTACTCGATATCATCTCTGAAAAAGAAGATCAGCCCGATGAAATAAATATTGATGAAACTCTTTCTGACTCTTTACTGGGTTCAGCTGATGACGATATCGAAACTTCTGATGTTGAAAATATGACGTCAGATATTGTTGAGGAAGAAACGGTTGATCTGCAACTGGAATCGTCGCTCGACGGTGAGTCGTCAGGTGAAAGTGCAGAGACAGACGCAATTATAGAATTGGATATTGATGATAGTTTCGAACTAACGCAGGATAAAGGTAACGATTTTGATTTCTCTTTTGATCTGGAGGGAGAAGAGACACAAGAATCGACCCCGGCGGTTACACATAACCTGCAGGGCGATTTAGAAGAAACTGAATTTTATATTCAACAGGGGTTATACGCAGAGGCAGAAAAATTATGCCACGATATTCTGGCCTATGAGCCCGATTCTGCAGAGTGCCGTTTGAAACTTGAAGAAATTGAGGGTTTACTGAATCAGGAGAAGGAACAGTCAGCCGTTGCTATGAAGCCCCATCCTGTCAGCCCTTTGCCCGATGATATCACTGACTTTAATTTTGATCTCGATTCACTTCAGCCAGATGAGTCTGCTGAGAAAAAGATTTTTAAAACGGATGTCGATGAGCAGATTGCTGCTGATGATATGGAATCTCACTATAACCTCGGGATAGCTTATCGGGAGATGGGTTTGTTGGATGATGCTATCAGTGAGTTTGAAAAAGCGGAGAAGGAGCCTTCCCGTTTTGTTGATTGTCAAATACTGAAAGGGCTCAGCTTTTCAGATAAAATTGACTACGACAATGCCGAGAAGATGTTCCAGCAAGCCCTCGATTCTACCCTTTTAGAGGATATGCAGCGGCTGAATCTTGGTTATGAGCTTGGTCTTCTCTATGAACGTGCCGAACGCTCCAACGACGCATTAATCAGTTATGAGGATGTTTTTTCCCAGGATAATAATTATCGGGATGTCCGGGAGAAAATTTCTGTATTGAAAAGTACTCTTGGCATTGAGGAGGAGAGTTCCTCGATCGCAATGGAAGAGAAAAAAGAGCGGATTTCTTTTCTCTAAAATCGAGTCCGCTGCAGTTTGATCGCCTCCTGATCTTAACCTGTAGTTTTCCTTGGAGTCTATATGGGTTATACCGACCATTTCAATTTTGAACGTGAACCGTTTTCAAATGCTCCGAACGCCAAGTTTTACTTTGACAGTGAACAGCATAATCAGGCTTTGATGAGGCTGAAATACTCTGTTGATACAGATAAAGGTCTGGCTGTTCTGGTCGGTGGGGTGGGGACTGGAAAAACCACCCTCGCAAGACGCATGCTCGACAATCTCCCCTTTGATAAATACGAATCTTCATTGTTGGTGATGATTCACTCTGCGATTACTCCTGAGTGGATTATGTCCCGAATCTGTATGCAATTAGGGGTGAAAAACCCGGACATCAGTCCCCTGAAAATGCTGAAACAGCTTTATGAACGGCTGCTGGAAATTGAGAAAGAGGGGCGCAAGGCAGTTGTCCTGATCGATGAAGCACAAATGCTGCAAACGCGAGAGTTGATGGAAGAGTTTCGTGGGCTGTTAAATCTGGAAAATCCAGAGAAAAAACTGCTCAATATTATTTTTTTCGGCTTACCCGAACTGGATGATATCATGAAACTGGATGCGCCGTTGGCTCAACGGGTTGCTTTTAAGTACACTTTGAAGCCACTTTCCGCTGAAGCGGCGCACGAATATATCAATTACCGGTTGCAGGTTGTGGGTTGTGACGACCCTCCCTTTACCGATGAAGCTTTAGAGTTGATCCATAACTTTTCCGGGGGGGTTCCGAGATTAATCAATACAATCTGCGATAACGCTCTGTTTGAAACTTTTTTACGCCATGGTACGGAAGTCACCGGCACGATTATTAATAGTGTAGCAGAAGATCTTGGCCTGGTTACAGTTGGGGTGACCATGTCACCATCAGTCGATATTCAGGAAGAGAGTGAGGATGATGAATTAGATGATATTGAGATTATCTTCGATGGATTAGAAGAAAATTAATTTCGAATCTGGATAGCGGATAACCAGAATTCAGAAATAACAGGCTTGCTGTGAAAATCTAATTTATGATAGCGGTCGGGTAATCTCCCGACCGCTATCTTTTTTTAATCCGAAAAGTCATAATGTCACTTATGGAAACTAAAATACATATTTTACCTGAAGAATTATGCAACAAAATTGCCGCTGGTGAGGTCGTTGAACGCCCCTCTTCGGTCGTTAAGGAATTGCTTGAAAACGCGCTGGATGCAGGAGCTTCGGATATTCTGGTTGAACTGGAAGCAGGGGGGAAGCGGTTGATTCGGATCACAGATAATGGTTGTGGTATGAATCGACAGGATGCATTCCTCTCATTTGAACGCCATGCAACAAGTAAGATTCGCACCGATACCGATCTGTTTGCCCTTATAACCCTCGGTTTTCGTGGTGAAGCTTTGGCGTCTATTGCGTCGGTTTCCCGGCTGCAATTAAAGACCTGTGATAATGATAACGGCCTTGGACAGCAAATTTATGCTGAAGGGGGCAAAATCAAAAATGCCGATGAGATTGGACTCCCCCGTGGGACAGTTATCGAGGTGAGGAATCTTTTTTTTAATTTACCTGCGCGAAAAAAATTCTTACGCAAAGAACAGACCGAGCTTGGCCACGCAGCAGATGTTGTCACCAAGCAAGCTCTGGCAAACCCGACGGTCAGTTTTCGTTTAAAACATAACGATCGTAAAATGCTCGATTTGCGACGTGAAAAAGGGGTTCGCGAGCGTGTTGCTGCATTGCTGGGGAGATCGTTGCTGCCCGATTTGCTCCTGGTCGAGTCGCAGAACGGAGACGACCTGCGGTTGACCGGGTTGATTTCCCAGCCACAATTGACCCGTTCAGCGGCTTCCCATATTTATACCTTTATCAATGGTCGTTATATCCGTGATCGCGTGGTTCAACACGCAGTTATGGATGGCTACCGCCACTTGTTGATGAAGGGGCGCTATCCGGTGGTGGTGTTATTTTTAGAGATAGATCCTGCGCAGGTGGATGTTAATGTCCATCCTACCAAGCATGAAGTTCGTTTTCGTGAGCAATCGCTGGTTCACGATTTTATTGCAAAAAATCTGCAACAGATACTCCGCCCGGCAGAATGGCTGGAAAGGCCGACCTTTGAGCCCCCTGATGAAAAAGTGGAGAACCATTCACCTGAACCTCAGATCCAGATAAGTGAGGAGGTCCAGGGTGTGCAACCACACGATTCTGTCAGGGAACCCGCAGGCTATTATTCTCATCCTGCAGAAAACTGTCAGCACCGTCAGCCCCTTCCGGAAGGGGCTGAACCGCGATTTGTTGACGCCAGTCAACCGTTGCAGCGCTCAGGGAACGATTTTGCCGATAATCAGTATCGTTTGCCGGGAAGTGAGGCGAGTGGATTCTTCACCCGGTTGCAGATACTCGGGCAATATCATCAAAGCTATATCCTTTGTCAGGATGGCGCCGATTTGATTTTGATTGATCAACATGCCGCTCATGAACGGGTTGGTTTTGAAAAACTGCGACATGCTTATGCCGCTGGTACTATCCCCAGTCAGACATTGCTGTTTCCGGAAGTATTAGAGCTTGATTTTAACAGTGCAACCGCTCTTGGTGATCAGCAACAGGAACTGGCAGGCCTCGGATTTCAGATTGAACCGTTCGGGGGGAAAGCCTTTGCCTTGAAAGCGATTCCGCAGCTGTTGGGGAACCGGGATGCCGTTAAGCTGGTTGTTGATGTTGCGTTGGAGCTGGAGAGGATAGGTCGTACCGGACAGCTGCGTGACTCGATTGATGAAATCCTGATTTTGATGGCCTGCCACAGTGTCATACGTGCCAATCAGGCTCTTGCCACTGTCGAAATTAAAGCCCTGTTTCAGGAACTTGACAAGATAGATTTTAAGGCCAATTGCCCTCATGGTCGCCCGGTGATGCAGCGTATGACTTTAACTGAAGTTGAACGCCTGTTCAGGCGACAGTAATGGCTATTTCTGCCAAGTAAGGGTTGGCGTCGATTACATTTGTTGTGAACCACTGAGGATATTAAAACTATCTTCACGCAGAACAGGCGTAGGGGGATTTTTGCGATTAAATCAGAGAAAAGATGAAGGAGTTCTCTTCCGCTTCAGACGCTGTGACTCAATGGTCATCATCTTTGTTCTGGATATAAAGTAGTTTTGTAACGGGCGACTCGCAGCCCGTTTCCCTCAGTGACGGTGACAGTCCGTCCCTGTGTAACCGTGAGAGACATAGGAGGCCAACATCAGGATTATCACTCCGGGTAGCACCTCCCCGTCGCACCCATCGAACGGGGTTGCCGGAGGTAAGTAACTCGCTACGTCGTGAGGCGGGCGGGAGAAG
>LLYT01000018.1 GCA_002049545.1 Deltaproteobacteria bacterium tcs-42
GCAGAAACCACAGCCACCATGGCAGGCTATTGCCGGAATGCGCGACAAGCTGATACATGAATATTTCGGGGTTGATCTGGCGATTGTGTGGCAAACCATCCAGCATGACCTGGCAATGTTCGAGCAGGCGGTTTCGGAACTTTCAAAAAGCAGTCAGGATGGTTGAAATCTCTACAGCGAGAAAAAATAGGGGTACCTCTTGGGGTACTCACGACCTGGACAAAAAGAACGTAGTATTGATTTCAACACGTTAACCGATTGATTCGATACTGGCCTTCCCAAAAATGAAATTAGCCCCTGAGAAATCAGGGGCTTTTTCTTTGTCAAAATACAATTTTGAAATGTTGACGCCTCAGCTGCTTTGCGCTGGGTAAAATATGGGGTGCGTCCCTATTTTTTTGTGATAACCGGCGGCGACACGACCTTCGCGCACCACCGAACTTTTCGAGAACCGGCCAGCGTTTTCCGTCCGGTTGATTGAATTGATACTATGATCACCTTGCGACGATTAATGCACAATGCTACAATTGCTGCAACCTAAACACAAGGGAGGTTGATTATGTCTACAGCCAGTGTACGCATTGACCAGGAACTAGTTGATAAAGCCGCCATTATGGCAAAAGCATTAAACCGCACAACGCCAAAGCAAATTGAGCATTGGGCTAAAATCGGCGAAATGATGGAAGATAACCCCGATCTGCCATATGAGTTTGTTATTCAGGCTATCATCGCAAAAGCCGAAAAAGAAGCTGGTAAGCTTGAGGAGTATAACTTTGGCTAAGATCACCCAAGTCCTGCAAACTCCATCCTTTAAAAAAGCTGTCAAGAAGCTCCATCAGAAGCAGAAGAAGGATCTGGACAAAGCTGTTAAGGAGCTTTTTGAAGATCCTCTTTTGGGAGATCAGAAGAAAGGGGATCTGTCATTTCTGCGAGTTTACAAGTTTAAAATGAATAAACAGACCACTCTTCTCGGTTACAGCTATCAAGACGAAACAGTTACTCTTGAATTAATGGCTCTTGGTTCTCATGAAAATTTTTACCGAGATATCAAAAGTATTTACTGAACCGAATAAATCATAACGTTTTTGATAACCGGTGGCACCGCCAACTTGCGTGCTCCACCGAATTGTGCGAATTAAAAGGCAGACGCATTTTCCGTCCGGTTTATTGGATTGCTAGGCTCTTGCTTACAAGTTGGAATTTTTCAGGATTGCAGAGGATTTTTTCACTTAGGTCAATGTCTAGGTCTGGCCAATAGAAATGACCGACACATTCAAGTTGAACGTTAAATATTTTTTCTAAGTCAGCATTCTTAAACCATGGGAATTTCTCAAAAGGGACAAAATACTCATGCCCATCATAGAATAACCAAAAGCCATGTTGAGAAATGTTTGTAATTTCAAGCAAAGTCTTGTTTCCACGCACTGATGATTTCATGTTTTCTGTTCTCCACAATTTTTTGGAGGCGAAGAAGTTGCCGTTTGTTCAGATGAACATAATCTGCCAGAGCCGCGGTTGGCTCAAGCCAGAACTTTGCTTCCCCTTCTGACGAAACGACATGCACATGGATTCTCTCTTCTTCACGACTGAAAAAGAAGAAACGATATTTCCCTTCACGAAATATTGTTGGACTCATGTTGCAATTCTGCCATTTATTCCTGCAAATGCAAAGATCAAACTGACTATTTTCAATCTTGAAGCCTAACGTTTTAGATAACCGGTGGCGACGCTAACTTGCGTGACCACCGCAATTTTTTTGCTTTTCAAACTTGCACAGACGTATATTCCGACCGGTTGATTAGTTTGTTGCCTTCCGACGATACTAGTGCTAACATTTGTGCACACACTAGGATCAGGAGCGACTCATGGACACTAGAATTCAATTTCGTGTTGACGAAGAAACAAAACGCTTAGCCCAACAAATGACCGAAAACCAAGGCCGTACTCTCAGTGACGCTTGCCGTGAACTAACTGAGCAACTTGCCGAGCAACAGCGCAAGGCCTTGTCTCATGATACTTGGCTTACAGAACAAGTAAACCTTGCGTTCGACAAACTTGATTCCGGCAAAGCTGTGTTCGTCGATAATGACTCTGCAAAAGCTCAAATGGCTCAACGTAAAGCCATGGTTCGCAATCGGGGCCACCAATGATTTTTTGGGAAGAAGAATCTTTAAATGATCGTGAAAAAAATTTTGAGTTTCTTTACGTCTTCAACCCTGATGCTGCTGAAAAAACCGATGAAATCATCGAGGCGAAAGTTGAAAATTTAATTGATCGACCCTTGATGGGCGTACAACGAGATGAAATCCGAGGCAGATTGCTCATTATTCCTGAAGTTTCAATGATCGTCTCCTATTTTGTTGATGGATCAACGATTCGTATTCTGCGAGTTCTTCATCAGAAACAAAAATTCCCCAATTGAATAGTTGGATCATATGGGCAACGCTTTGCTCAGGGGCGGCGCTGCTTTTTGCGTCCGCTGAATTAACATTGTTGGGCAACGTGCCCAGACCAAGGTTGAATTTCCATGATTGCATTACTCAAAGTACGTTCTGCAACTTCTGTATCATATGCAACTTGAGCACGTAGCCAATAACCATTAGACAAGCCAAAAAAACGACATAGTCTTAGAGTGCACACAGGGTCACATCTTAAACATTAAGCATCCCCACGAAAAAAACATACATTTAATACTTAAGATGCGACCCTACTGCTTTCTCTTAAGATGCGACCCTACTGCTTTCACATCCCGATTAACCGCACGGAATCCAACCTGAAGTATCTACCCGAATTAATCCTATGAAAATCCATAAACACCCGTCAAACTCAGATTTAATAGGTGTTGTATTGTTTTTTATTTATGATAGTATCTACCCACTAAACTATTCATAAGGGTCAGTTATGGAACGAACCGAACAACAAGACATCAGGTTTCGCGGCCAGCTTGAAACCGGAGCACTGACCAGTAAAGCACTACAGGAACGTCTTTCTATGAGTCAGACGACCCTTTCCCGGGCGGTTCAACGCAATAAGAAAGACATTCTGATCATCGGTGCCGCCCGCTCAACCAAGTATGCTCTGCGTATAAATCCGGCCGGACTCGGCTACGAAATCCCTGTATATGAGATCGACCGGGCGGGAGATGTGCACCCCTATGCCAACCTCCACCCTCTTGCCTCAAGACAATATGGCTGGCAACTGCCGGGTAAGAAATCCCTACTGTCTGACCATCTCCCCTACCCGATTCAGAACGCTCGACCTGAAGGGTTTATGGGACGGGCATTTGCCCAGAACTTCGCCATAGACCTCGGCTTACCGGAAAAGATCGATCGATGGTCAGATGAACACGTCATCGCGGCCCTGGCGCAAAGGGGGGAGGATTTTGTCGGTAACCTGATAATAGGAAAGGAATCTGCTGAGCGCTATCTGATGCAGGCTCGGTCTGGAAACGTACAAGCTGTCCCTTTGGGTCGGCGACTGTCCCTATTTCAGGAATTGGCTGTGAAAGCAATTGCGGGCCAAAGCCCCGGTTCCTCTGCTGGTGGAGAGCAGCCAAAGTTTACGGCTCTCCTTGAGACTCCTGACGGTTACCAACGATCTATCGTTAAGTTTGCCAGTCGAACCACGGATGAGGGACGTCGCTGGAGCGATCTTCTTATTTGTGAACACCTGGCAGAAGAAGCTCTGTCAGAAGCAGGCTTTTCCGTAGCACAAACCGAAATCGTCCAGACCAATGACTGGACCTTCCTGCAATCGGATCGCTTTGACAGGGTTGGGCTCTGGGGACGCTTGCCACTATATTCCCTGATGACAATCGCCTCTGAATTCGTTGGCTATTGTGAAACCTGGGTGGACGCTGCAGAACGGTTACATGATAAGCAACTCATTGCTCAAGACGATGTCGACTCGCTTCGCTGGCTAAGCGGCTTTGGCACCCTGGTTGGCAATACCGACATGCACCTGGGAAACATATCCCTCATCCCCGGAGAAACTGGATTTGGGCTTGCCCCGGTCTATGATATGAATCCTATGTATTACCGGCCAAAAGCTGGTGGGGTGTTACCCCAAGAGGCGATGCAGGCGGGCCCACTATCCATCAAGGTAAACAATGATAGCATTGCTCCGGTCGCAACCAGATTTTGGGAAGCTGCACAGGACGATACCCGCATCACGGATCAGTTCAGATCAATTTGTCAGCAAAACATTGGCACAATGAAGGCGCTTGATGATGGACCGTCAATGCGACTCTAACCGCACGGCGGCCCCCAGCCCTCTGAAGGAAAGCATCAAGTTTAACGCAATGCTCAGCGCATTGGAGCACAGCATAGAAAACAGATAAAGTCGTGGAGCGACATCATCTTATCTGCCAGATGCCTGGTGTCGTGCCATGCATGAGATGGCGGAAAATTGCGCCGGGATCTTGCGTGTCAACAAGGCGCGGTTGCCGCTGCATAGCCGTAGCTATACAGCGGAAAACGTAACGCAGTTGACGCGTAAAAGAACCAGCAAGTACCGACACTTCATGGGTGACACGATACTAGAGCTTATCCAGTACCAATGAGGCAAAACTGAGCACAAAGAAAAAACCGCACATATCGGTGACCGTTGTCAACAGCGGGCTGGACACCAGTGCCGGGTCGAGCTTTGCCCGTTTCAGCAAAAGCGGGATGGCACCCCCAAGGGATACCGCCACAACGGTATTGACCGCCAGGGCACCACCGACCACGAGACCCAGAAACGGACTGCCCTTCCACAGGTAGGCCATAAAGCCGAGCAGGATTCCGAGAGCCAGGCCGTTGATGACGCCCAGGCTGGCTTCCTTGCCCAGGACACGCAGCAATTCGGTTGGTCGTACCAGCCCCAGAGAGAGCTCACGCATACTGACCGCAACCGCCTGATTACCGGAGCAGCCGCTCATATCACTGACCATCGGCAGAAAAACCGCCAGGGCAATCGCAGCTGCCAGAGTGTCCTGATAGATGGCAATCATGCTGGCGGCGATGATATTCAGTACAATATTGAGTGACAACCAGGAAAGTCTGCGCCCTGATCGAGCCAGGAGCGGCATCGAGCGGAATTCCTCCCCACCGACAATTCCCGACAGTCCGAGAAACTGCTGGGTGCTCTTTTTCTCGTTGGCTTCCTCAACGGCTTCAGGCATAACAATGCCGCACAGCTTGTCATCAGCATCAACCACCGGCACCCCGAAGAGATTGTGATCTTCGAAGAAATTACGTAAATCTTCCAGAGACGCATCAACGTTGACCTTATATGGATTACGGATCATCAGGCTACTGAGCTTTGCCGTTCGTCTTGGAAAAAGGAGGTCGCGCATCCGCAACACACCTTGCAACCTGTCACGTTCATCGGTGACAAAGAGATACTGGACATCGTAATCGGCGTACTCTTCGCGATTGTCCTGAAGATTATCAAGGACATCTTTAACTTTTTGATCCGCTTTGAAGTCAAGATATTCTGAGATCATCAGTCCGCCCGCAGTGTCTGCATCATAGGTCAGAAACTGACGGGCTTCTTCAGCCTCCTCCGGATCCATCCGATCGATAATCGCTGTGGCGTCTTCATCATCAAGCTCACCAAGCAGGTCGGCGACATGATCACTGTCAAGCTCTTCAAGGATGGCTGCCGCATCTTCCGGCTGAAGGTCTTCAATGAAGTCCGCAGCCTGGGAGTCGGGAATATCTTCAATGACCTCGGCTGCATCTTCCGGCTCAAGCAGGGTCAGTAACTGTGTCCGCTCGGAGTTACTCAGGCGAGAGACAGCCAGTGCCGTATCGGCAGGATTAAGGCTGTCCACAAAGTCAATAACCTGTTGCAGGTCATTGGTCTGTAGAAGCTCGGATAACTGTTCCCAGGGTTTGTTTACATTCACTTTTTCCATAATTTGATCCAATCCGAATAAAAGTACTGCTGTTGCCAGAGACATCCAAGGGGGCAATACAGAATCTGATTAGCTTCATCAAAATGCTCAACAAAAATAGCGACGCAATCTTGTCGAACCTTTAAGAGTTGCAGTTTCGTATCATGCATGAGATGTCAGAAAACTGCGCCGGGATTTTGCGTGTCAACAAGGCGCGGTTTTCTACATATCGCCGCTGCAATTGGTGAAGTGCTCCGCGGCCTTCTGGATGTCGTGCCCGCTGGGTGCCTGATGAAGCCTCAGTCCGAATTCAGGAATATCTACACTCTGGGGAAGCTTACTCTGGAAGACGATAAAACAGTGGCTACGATCCGCTTGTTGCCGTCGGAAAAAGGATGATTCCTGACGATAAAGTAGAGCAGGTTGGCGGCTTTTTCCTCAACAGCGGGATAAAGGTCTATAACATCGAAGGCCTGCTAAAACGTACCGACAAAACCAATCCGCACATCATCATCAATGGTTGACCTGCCGCTGCGATCTTCAACATCCAGACGTACATTCTGATAACCGACGAACAACTTCACCTTCGGCATGACCGCGTAAGTCAAGCGGACTCCGGTTTCGAGGAGACGCTCCGAATCACGGAAGGAGAACACCTGCGGCGCATAATCAATCCCGGCAGAAATCCCCAACCCCTCAAGGTGCGGAATCACGTAATCAACATTGAACCCGACACCCAGATTAATAAAATCGACGTCAGGGTCGGCCTTACCAGCGTACAGCTTCACACCGGCACCCACACCGAGACCGGCAAAGTTTCCCGGATGCCCGACAAAATCGAGGCCGAGGCTTCCCAGTCTGGTGCCACCCTCATCATTGAACAGAAAACGACCCTTGAGAAAGGTCGAGCCATAGGCCGTATCTTCAGACAAACCGGTTTCATAGGCGAGTTGAAAGCTATCGTCATTAAAACCGATATCAAACCTATCTGCAGAGACCGTCGAGACAGAGATAAAAACGAGAAAACAGAATGAAAACAACACACGAAAAATCATATAAACCTCCGAAAATGGCCCGTCAGAACATCTCCAATACGGGCGACAATATTTAAATCAAGTATATCTCAACGCTGTCAATATGTCTCATTCAACACCCCGGCGTCCAGATTAAAATATGAAAAAAAGACGGACAGACAACCCCAAACAAGGTTGGCCACTAAACCACCGTTAAAAAATTGATTTAATCGGGATATCTTGTAAAAAAGGTCGGGGATCCTTACTGACCTGTTTTTCAGATGCCACCCTTAGACCACAATAAACACAAAGGTTTAGCTGACTCATTCGGCTAAGATTTTATTATATCTACTTTGTAATCTTTTTCTCATCTTGCTACAATTCAACTTCAATCATACAACCAACGCGGCAAGTCGCGGGGAAATTTGACCCATCATTGATGAAAATGAAAATAAATCATGATTTTAGAAAGGACATTGCAATGACAGACTTATCGACAACATATATGGGGTTGAATTTAATAAACCCGATTATCGCGGGAAGTTCAGCATTATCCAATTCAGTGGCCGGGGTCAAAAAGCTCGAAGAGGGGGGAGCGGGAGCGGTCGTCCTCAAGTCGATCTTTGAGGAGGAAATCATCCACGAAATGGATGATCTGATGAAGGGGGTCCCTGAGACAAGCCGTTACATGGAACGCTTTGATTATCATGATCTGGTCATTCGGCGTGATCAACTTAAAAATTATACCACCTTGATCCGGGAGGCAAAAGAGAACGTCTCGATTCCGATCATAGCCAGCATCAACTGCGCCTTCTCCTATGAGTGGACAGACTACGCAAAGCGGCTGGAAACCGCAGGTGCAGATGCCATTGAGCTGAACATGTTTTTTCTGCCAACGGAGCAGAACCGCAGCGCTGATGAAATAGAGCAGACCTACTTCAAGATTATCGAAAGCGTCCTCGATAGTGTTTCCATTCCGGTCTCATTGAAGATCAGCCATTATTTCACCCATCTTGGTTCGATGATTCACAACCTGTCGAATACGGGGATTTCAGGTCTGGTGCTTTTCAACCGTTTTTACAGCCCCGATTTCGACATTGAGAAACTTAAAGTGGTGCAAACCAACGTACTCAGTTCGCCGGCGGAACTGAGCACATCACTACGCTGGATTGCCATGATGTCACAAAAGATTTCCTGTGAGCTGGTTGCGTCCACCGGTGTCCACGACGGCGCCGCAGTGATCAAACAATTGCTGGCAGGTGCCCAGGCGGTACAGGTTGTCTCGGCGCTATATCAACACAGCCCGGAGCATATCCACACAATGGTGGATGACCTGGAATCCTGGATGTGCCGCCACAACTACAAACGTCTTGAAAATTTCCGCGGCAAGATGAGTCAGGACAAGGGCACCGATCCGGCCACCTACGAAAGGGTGCAGTTCATGAAGTATTTCACCGGCCAGAATGAGATCACCTAGCGACAGCGTCGGGAGAGCTTCTGGAGATATCAGTAAAAGCGGGCTGTTATCGTGAGTGTGATTAAAAATACCAGCGCAATAACAGCCCACCACTATCATTCGCCGAACCAAACTCACTGCGAATAACGGGCAACTGTGTTAGCGGATGAGTTTGTGATTTCCTGCCCGTGGTGATGGCCCAGAATAGATCAAGTTGCAGGTTGTCAGCCAGAGAAATGACCAATTGTGGTCGAAGCAAACTGGAGTGATCCTCGATATTATAAATCAATAGCCCACTTGCTGTGACCAACGGATGAAATTGATATGACGGACCCAACAACAGGTAGTGCCGTGCCAGTAAAAAACTGAGCCCTTCGGAGATCGGTGCTGACCTGGCTACCAGGGGATATTCATTCGGGTTGTCGCTGCCGATGCCATTAAACAGATATTCACCGAGCAATACCAGACCATTGTCAAAACGGTACCATCCTTCCACAGCGGCCATCCCGAAATCGTCATACAGATCTCCCTGCGGTTGGTCCACATCTGTGCCTTGATACCAGCTCAGTTCAGCCTTAAGCCCGACCTTCCCAACTTCTCCGCCCAGGCCGAATCCCAGCATTGAACGCCCTCTTAAACGTCCCCCAATAGCGAGGACATCGATATTTTTGAAGTTCTCACCCAAGGTCAGCAAATAGCTGTTGTCTTTTTTTTCAGCCCCGAATACAGCGATCCCGCCAACCTGTCCCGCCATGCCGAAATAGCGAGTTGCTCTGATGGCATCCACTCCGGAACGGACATCGACATCAATGGCATCGGGGGGAAACGGGGCAATGATATCGAGGGGTGAAAACAGGCTGATGCGACCGAATCCGACAGCTTGCCGTCCAAACGACCAATTAAAATCACCCATTTTCCCACGCAGATTGAGCCGGTCAACCTGCAACTGCCCACTGAATCGCTCACCCTCATGCCAGTTTTTCTGCAAATCGAAACGACGATTGACCGAATTCTCCGGCAACGCAACAACTCCGGCGCGACTGACCCAGAGTAATTGCTGATCCAGAGAAAATTCGAGATCAAAACGCTGAAGCAACTGCCCGGTCAGATCAAGACGGATACGATCAGCAGACAACGCTCCCTCCTGATCTGCAGAGGGAAAATTTTCGCTATAAAGATTGAAGGATTTCAGTGAGCCGTGAATGGAGATATCATCGAGGTTTTTCGCCACCGAATAAGACGGAGCAACGATGATCCCCAGAACAATTATAAGCGGCAGAATCGACTTGCACGGCCGATGTAAAGGGGAAAATGTGAGCCTTGAGATGGGCGGGGCGAGCTCATCGGCGACGCTATTGAACAGGCGCATAAAAAGGACACGGAACCATTTCACTGGTCCGACTCCAGATGACCATCGTGCAAACGGACGACCCGTTTGCCATGGGAAATCACCAGCGGATCGTGGGAGCTGAAAATGAAGGTTGCGCCCTGCTCCTGGTTCAGCCGCTGCATCAATGCCAGCAACTCTTCACTGGCGTGGGAATCGAGACTGGCAGTCGGTTCATCGGCCAGAACCACCGTCGGTTCGGAAGCCATGGCTCGGGCAATAGCAACCCGCTGTTGCTGTCCCCCCGAAAGGTCAGAAGGTTTCCGATTTTCCAGCCCATCCAGCCCTAACAAAGAAAAAAGATCCGTTACTCGCTCACGGCGCTCTCTTTTGTCGACGCGCTGTAACATCAGGGTAAATTCAGCATTTTCAGCGGCGGTTAACACCGGAATCAGATTATAAGACTGAAAAATGAACCCGATATTGCGCAAACGCAATTCAGAAAGCATTTTTTGATCGGCGTGACCAATTTCCTGACCTTCCAACCAGATTTCCCCACGGGTGGGCTGATCAAGGCAGCCGATCATGTTGAGCAGCGTGGTTTTACCGCTCCCGGAAGGACCGGCAAAGACACTGAATTCTCCCGCTTCGATTGACAAAGAAAAATCATCAACAGCAACCACCTCCTGATTGCCGAGGGGATATATTTTGGTGACCGATTTCAATTCAATTAATGCCATATTGCGACAAACCTTCCCGGAGTATAACCATCATCTTTTACGGCAGTGCAGATTTCAATTCCCCTCACCCGGCCCCCCTTGCCCAGGAGAGGAAATCTTTCAAGTTGGCAGAAGATTAACGCCAACCGGAAATCTCAATGATGCCTTATCGCAGCAGCCGGACTGATCCTCCCTGCCTTGACGGCTGGATAAACCGCTGCCAGCAGGGACAAAATCAGCAAATAGACTGAAATCTTCCCCATCCAGGGGAGATCCCAACCTGCCCGCATGATGGGATCGAAAACGACCCCGCCAAACTCGAGAGTTTCACTGATAAAGTTGCGCATATCGATACCGACCACCTGCAGATACCAGGTTGCCAGGGAGCCAAGACTACTGCCAATCACCATCGATACCAGCCCCAGCAACAAAGCTTCGATGAAAACCAGTATGCGCAATCTCGCCGTGCTGGCTCCAACCGCCAGAATAATTCCGAATTCACGAAATCGCTCCATAACCGACATCAACAGCGTATTAATCACCCCGATAGTGACAATCAGCATCATGATCACAAAGATAAATTTCTGACTGGCATAATCGAGCCGGATCGCATTGTAAAGGTTGGGCATCGCCCTTTCCCAGCTCATTCCTTCCAGAGTACTGTGAGGTTTCAGCAGTTCTTGCAATTGTGGCAATACCAAATAATTAAGGTCCTGATCTTCCAGAACAATCGCCAATTCGTGAATATCATCGGGATTTCCAACCATTGCGGCAGCTCGATTGTGCCCAACCATCAGCAATCTCTTATCAACGCTTTTTATTCCCGTTTTGATCACTCCGTGAACCCGGAACATTTCACTGACCAGTTCTCCGGAACGGTGTTGCAGGGTGACAACAAATTTATTCCCCTTCTTCAATTGAAGTTCCTTCAGTAGCAGATGACCAAGAATCGCTTCCCGCCCCTCCAGAGAGGTCAACCATTGATCATCCGGCAACCCCCGTAAAAAAGGATTGACCTGCCGTTCTACCGCAGGAACCACTCCGGTGAGCAAGATACCGCGACTTTCCCGACTTGACTGGGCCAGTCCCGGCAGATAAAGCCGTGGCAAAACCGCCTCGACACCATCAATCTGACCGATTTCCCCGGCCAGATCGTGAGGATTGAATGAGAGCTTTTCATCGCGAGTTTTCAAGTAGTCTTGCCGAAAAACCACCAGATGCCCGGTTCCTGCACGGACACCGCTATCGATCATGGCCGAAT
Source organism: Deltaproteobacteria bacterium tcs-42 (assembly GCA_002049545.1). Taxonomy (GTDB): domain Bacteria; phylum Desulfobacterota; class Desulfuromonadia; order Desulfuromonadales; family Geopsychrobacteraceae; genus Desulfuromusa. The sequence goes on from LLYT01000018.1 coordinate 11,655, forward strand.
AGACTCCGTAAGAGAGATTATGAAATGCCTGGATCAGCATCAGACTGAAACTGAGGGCCGCCAGAGTTATCAGGGTGCGTCGCCGGCTACGCCAGAGGTTTTTCCAGGCCAGATTAAACAGTTCCATAGGACTCCTGACGGACAAGCAAAAATCGACAAGACAGCTGCAACGACTATATTTAATCCAGACCTTCGAATCTTTCCCAGCATCTGACAAAGGGGGATTCGTATGCCAGGGCTAACGTTGATGCACTTGTAAAAGCTTATGGGTCGCTAAGCATTACTTTCGTCCCACAAGGTCTGGTGTTTTTTTCAGGGGCGAAAGGATGCATCAGGGATGTCCGGGTCCTGACAAAACGCCGTACGCTGCGGGGCGGACTTTTTGCGATGCCATCACTCCTCACGAATTGCGACGACGGGCTGCATTTTTGCCGCACGGTTTGCCGGCAGAAAACCAGCCAACAGACTGACGATCAACAGACAGACAGAAGGAATCAAAATGTTGCCCGGCTCAATCACCGCATGGAGCCGGGGCAGAATGGTTCCACCAGCATAGGTAATCGGCGTCAGAGTACCGGACAGATCGACCCCGACCAGCGCCATATACAGGCTCAAGGCGATTCCGACAACAGCTCCGCAAACCAATCCCAGACTCCCCATAATGGTGGTTTCCAGAAGAATCATGACGCGGATTTGTCCCGGTCGCATGCCAAGTGCCATCAGCACTCCAAGTTCTCGGGTCCGCTCCATGACCGCCATAAAAAACGTATTGAGAATCCCCAAACCTGTCGCGATATAAAGAATAGTGACGATAATCATTCGCGAAACATCGTAACTGGCAACAACCTCAGCCATCTCCGGCAACATCTCACCCCAGTCCAGAATTTCCAGCGTCTCATGCAGGTCAACCCGATACTTTTCTGCCAGGGAAGCTGCATTGAACGGCTGATCGATCTTTACGGCAATTTCATGAACCTGCCCCGGCAAAACCAGAACCTGTTGCAACCAGGCTAACGGCACCAGAGCCAACGAATTGTCATGACCAATATCACCGGTAGAAAAAATCCCCTTGACCAGCAACAGATCGTTACCAATTGACCCATCTGCTGCCTGGGTGACAAAAACCAGCTGATCTCCCGGCACAACATTGAGACGGCGTGCCAGTCCGGAACCGAGAACAGCACCATTGGGGTCTTCAGTGGTCAGGTAATTTCCATCAATCAAGGATTCGTGCAGGCTGGTCACAGTCTGTTCCTGCAGCGGTAAAATCCCCAGAATTTCGGCCGGCGAGCTGTTCTGCTGACGGGAAAGCAAACCGAAGCTACGCAGGCGCTGTGAATAACCGAGAACGTCCTCCTGTTCCAGAACCGTTCCAATAGATTCGTCGCTTTGAAAATGGCGGAACATGTCCCGGTCATCCTGATAGCCTTTGGCACTGATCACCAGATGACCGTAATACTGTTCCGTGGCCGTTGCGAGCATATCACGCAACATTCCGGAAAAAACTCCCAGCGCCAGAATCAGCAGGGCGGAAGAGATAATCATCGCCGACAGAGTCAAAAGTGTACGTCTGCGATTGCGCCAGATATTACGTAATGCCAGCTGGTAAAGCATTAACGACGCCCTTTCAGGTTGCCGAGAGAAAAGAAGTCCTCCCTTAAGTCGACATCGAACTGCAATTTGCGGTAATGCATAACCGTCTTTTCTTGCGGTTTTTCCAGTGGCAAAACGGTCATTTTCAGCGGGATGGTTCGCCCGCTGACCGTCTGCACATCAGCAAACAAAATCTGCCGTACCAGGATATCTGCTTCGTCAAAGTAATCGATCTGCAACGGAACCAATTGTTTTTTGCCAACCTGATAGATAATTTTACCCCAGATAACCGCAGCATCCGGCTTCGGTATCCCTTCAATCCACCAACTTTCACGGTTTTCATCGAGCAAGGTAAAATCGTAATCCTGATCAATATGATTCGCTTTAACCAGATCATCATTGGTGATATGGCTCCCCATCCAGGCCCCTCCCATCATCGATGGCGGGATACGGATCACCCGATCGACCTTGGGCAGGTAATTCCAGACTTCGTTTTCCACCTTGAGGGTTGCCACCCCCTTTTCTTTCACCGGGGCGAGAATCCGCACCAAAAACCGCTCCCGTCCGAGTGACCACGATTCCATTTGCAGATGACGTTTCCAATGCCCCGTAACAACCGTCATTTCCATTTCAGAAATCGCTGACTGCCCGGTGTATTGCTGTTCAACAGTCCGGATCAATTCACGCAGATCGATAGCTGCAGAAGAAACAATCGATCCAGATAAAAACAGAGCAACCAAAAATAAGACTTTAATCAAAGTAGTAAATTTCATTGTGATCTCCATGGAGAGATTGAAAAGAGATCAACGCCTTGCACTCTGTGCCGGTAAATCCCCGTTGATTCACTTTTAATTATAGCCTTGATTATCACTGTTTCCCGAAAGAAACGTCAATTTTTGCCTGGCCACACCATAAGTTTTTGCGAATGCATCAAATCGGAATTTGGAAGAAACCTGCTTAAACCGACAGACAAAATTCAGTCGTCTCCGTTCAGGCATATAACTGATCCCAGCATAGAGACGACTGCATCAACAACTCTTCATCCCGATCAGGATGACTGAGCAGGTAGCGAACCAATCCACACAGTTGAAAACTTCGCCCATCCAGGCCAGCCCGGGCCATCCCATCCGCAACACCTGAAAACAAAGTCTTGTAGAGCTGCAGCTGAAACTGATGCATCATGACAGGTTGCACCTCCCCAAACACCTGACCCGTCACTGCTGCTCGACAATGCTCAACATCGGTTGAGCTGATACTGCGACAAAACAATGGTCGTACCGGATAAACAAGACACCACCCCTGATCATCCAAAAAAGCACACTTGCGCCGGAGTATCATCCGTTCATCATCATCCAGCCCACGCACATCACGCCAGAGTTGATCGAGACGCGCAACAATTTGCGCCAAATCAACAGAGTCGAGTTGGCGCAGAAACCGGGCCATAGCAATCCCTTCAAGCAGGGTGATTGAAACATTGACGACACAACAATCCTGGCATCCCGGGCCGCAGGCAAGTAAACTGCGATCACCACCTTGCTGCCGCTCAATCAGGGTTTCAGCTTCAGAACAAACCTGAGTTAATTCGGCCAGTAACGGAGCAACATCTGACTTGTCAAAGGTTGGTAAAGCAAAGCGTTTCTGCGTTTGCAAAAGAAGTTGTCTAAAATCAAAACGTTCCATATTTTCACATCCAATACCCATGATATCACCATCTCACTTGTCGATTCGTTAGTGCTCTGTTATCGTACCACCAACACCTTTCCAGCAACATCTTTTTCGAGGATCATCAATGCCCCCTCTGACAGATAACTTGTGGATACTCACGGCAGCAGCACTGTTTATCGGTCTCATTTGTGGTTGGCTGATTGCGCGTTTACAGGGTCATAAACACCTGCACCTGCAATTAGGCCAGGAACAGGCGCAACGTGAAAAACTGCTGCAACAAGTTGCCCGTTTCGAAGCCCAACTGGCAGCAGAACGGCATGCCAGTGAAGAAAAGTTACATTTCATCGAAGCAAACCGCCAACAACTTGAAAAGAATTTTCAGGCCATCTCGGCACAAGCCCTGGCAGCCAACAACCAGAGTTTTCTCGATCTTGCTAAATCAACCCTGGAATCGTATCAGCAACAGGCCAAGGGAGATCTGGAAGCTCGCCATCAAGCCATCGGACAACTGGTTCAACCGCTCAAAGAATCGCTCCATAAGGTTGATGGTAAAATCGAGCAGCTTGAACAGGCTCGCAGTGGAGCCTATGCACGTCTTGACGAGCAACTGAAGTCGCTGCTTAACAGCCAGGTGAAACTCGAATCAGAAACTGACAATCTGGTGCGTGCCTTGCGAACTCCGGCTGTTCGTGGCCGCTGGGGTGAGATTCAACTACGTAAAGTTGTCGAAATGGCCGGCATGGTCAATTACTGCGATTTTGTCGAGCAGGAAACCGCCGATAGTGGCAGGCTGCGTCCCGATATGACGATCAAACTCCCTAACGGTCGCAATATCATCGTCGACTCCAAAGCCCCCCTGCAAGCCTATCTTGAATCACTTGAGGCAACAGACGAGAGCCAACGAACGGCCTGTCTGGTCCACCATGCCCGGCAGATTCGAGACCATTTACAAAAATTATCGGCAAAAAATTATTGGGAACAATTCCAACCAACACCAGAATTTGTGGTTCTGTTTCTGCCGGGAGAAACTTTCTTTTCGGCTGCACTGGCTCAAGATCCTGCGTTAATTGAAGCCGGTGTTGATCAGAAAGTGTTGCTGGCGACTCCAACAACCCTGATCGCCCTGCTCCGTTCAGTCGCCTATGGCTGGCGGCAGGAAAAATTAACCGAAAATGCCGAGGCGATCAGTCAGCTGGGTCGAGAAATGTATGATCGACTTGCCACCCTTAATCAACATTTCACTCAAATGGGTAAAAGCCTGGAGCGCGCTGTTGACAGTTACAACAAGGGGATGGCCTCTCTCGACAGCCGGGTTCTCATTTCAGCACGTAAATTCAAGGAACTGGGTGCCGGAAGCAGTAAGGCGATCGATGCAGCAGAACAAATCGACAAGTTGCCACGCTCACCACAGCACCCTGATGACTGAAAAAAGGTGATAAAACACTCCCTGACTTCAAACTGAAATATGTTTCTATGTTATAATGGGCGAATTGAAAAATCCAAACACAACATTCTGGAGGAAAAAATGAGATTCGGAACTTTACTCATCCTGCTCTGCAGCACCCTGCTCCTCAGCAGCTGCGGTTATAATAAAATTCAAAAAAACGAAGAAGCCGTTTTTTCTGCCTGGGGTGATGTTGAAGCAACCTATCAACGCCGTGCCGATCTCATCCCGAACCTTGTCTCAACGGTCAAAGGCTACGCGGCCCACGAAAAAGACACCCTGACCGAAGTGACCAACGCCCGTGCCCAAGTGGGGAAGATGAACATTTCGGCTGACAAACTGGGAGACCCTGCGACCATGCAGAAGTTTCAGCAGGCTCAGGGACAACTCTCCGGGGCGCTGTCGCGCCTCCTGGTAGTTGCTGAACGCTATCCCGATTTGAAAGCGAGCACTAACTTCCGTGATCTGCAACATCAGCTGGAAGGGACAGAAAATCGGATTAATGTCGCAAGGCAGCGCTACAATGACGCGGTCAAAGTTTTCAACACCTCGATCCGGACGTTCCCGAACAATCTGACTAACAATTTCCTCCTCAATCTGGAACGCAAGGAAGCATTTAAAGCCGATGCCGGCGCTTCGACTGCTCCAAAGGTGACTTTCTGATGCGCAATCTGCTCTGCCCATTTTTTATCTTGTTATTCATCAGTTCTTCAGCCGCAGCATTGAATATCCCCAAACCAACCGGTTACGTGAATGACCGGGCTGGAATCATCTCGCAAACGGTGGAACTGAAACTGGAGCAGTTTCTACGCGAGTTTGAACAAAGTGATTCAACCCAGATTACGATTCTGACGATTCCGACCCTGGATGGCGAAGCACTTGAAGACTATTCCCTGAAAGTTTTCGAAGGCTGGAAAATTGGCCAGAAAGGCAAAGATAACGGAGCACTCCTGCTGATTGCCAAAGCTGATAAAAAAATCCGCATTGAAGTTGGTTATGGCCTGGAAGGACGCTTGACCGACCTGCTGGCAGGACGAATTATCGACAATGAAATTTCTCCCCGTTTCAAACAGGGAGATTTTGATGGCGGGATCGTCGCAGGTACTGTCGGTATCGCTGAAGCGGTTCGGGGGGAATACACCGGAACCGGGAGGACCAATAGTCGCAAGAAAAAGAGCAGCCCCTTTGGTTTCATCATCCCCTTACTGTTTTTCGGTGGTCCCTTTCTGTCTCGACTTGGAGGACGACGCAGAAGCAGTCATCGCCGTGGCGGATTCTATGTTGGTGGCCCCTTTATGGGGGGTAGCGGCTTCGGCGGCGGAGGCGGTGGAGGCGGTTTCGGTGGGGGTGGATTCTCCGGCGGCGGAGGCGGTGGAGGCGGAGGTGGTGCTTCTGGCGGGTGGTAAAATCTGCCGTCTTTTAAAATGACTAAACATAAACTTTTACGGTAGAGACGCTGAGAACGCAGAGTTTACAAAGAAAACCTCAAAAAGCTTTGTTCCTGTAAATAGAGTTTTTTGATTTTCTCTCCCTCTCTCCGCCTCTGCGTTAAAAAGAGGTCAATCATGAAATCAGCAAACGAATTCTTCACCAAGGAAGAACAGGAAAAGATCGAAGCAGCAGTCAAAAGTGCTGAAGAAAAAACCAGCGGTGAAATTGTTCCCATGGTTGTCGATTCTTCTTACGATTACCCCCGTGCTGAATTGATCGGTGGGGGGACACTGGCATTGGCGCTTGGTTTGATTTCCAGCTGGGCTTTTGGCGGCGAATCGATCTGGTGGTTTCTCCCCGTTTTTATTGTTGGGTTTTTTGCTTTCCAACAATTAATCCGGCAGATCCCCGCCTTCAAACGCAAACTGATTCGTCCCGAGGAACTGACGGCAGAGGTTAATGAAAAAGCGTTGGTCAGCTTTCTTGATCAGGGATTGCATGAAACCCGCGACAGGACCGGCATTCTGATTTTGATCTCCCTCTTTGAGCACCGGGTTCAAGTCCTGGCTGACAGCGGAATTAACGCAAAAGTTCCTGAACATACCTGGGAAGAAATTGTCGATACAATTATTGAGGGATTAAAAACCGAACAGGCCTGCGCTGCAACCTGTCAGGCCATTGAACGGTGTGGTGAATTACTTCAGGAAAATTTTCCACGCAAAGACGATGACACCGATGAGCTGCCGAACCTGGTAGTCGATTCGTAGCAGATCTAACCACCGGTAACCTGTCAGAGTTAGCCGCTTTCACCCAGACCCTGATGAAATGGGTCGTTTAAAACGCGAACCTCTGGTCACCACCCCGTAACGGCAATGCCTGATAGCTCAACTTAACCGGTTCAGTTCATCAAGCAATTCATCAATCTCGGCGTCACTGTAATCTTTCAGCCGCGCGGCCTCCTCAATCGTATCCCAGACCGGCTCACCACAGCGGATACAGCGGATATTCTTATGAAACAGATAACCGACAGCGTCCTCTTTCAGTTCAATCAATTGTTCGATTTTCATATCCCGGGTAATCATCGGTTTTGTCATTGTTCAATTCCCCATTCTTAATTGTTCAAAAAAATCGCGATTGCGGCGACCTGCAGAATAATCGTGGACCAGCAATGTATAGATTTTTGTCGCCCGCAGCTCCATAGCCAATTGTTGCAGAGCTAGACGAGATGCCGCCGTTTCGGTTCCATAATAACGCTTGAGTGTCGCAAAGACACGGGAAAAGTTCTGAATCAAGGGGATGTCTCTCTGTTTGCGACTCTGCGCCAGAAACTGCCTCCCCGTTTCACTTGCAGCCAGTAAATGCAAATAACCCGGTCCAGCCGAGAACAGTTGCCGGACGATATCCTTGTCCATCTCCAGCAAAATAGAGACCAGTATGCGCTGGATGCGGGTTCTGGTTAACTGTCGCGACTTAAGACCAACCAGCAATTCTTCCAAAGACGATACATTCTCCGCAACGCTCAAAACTCGGTTTTCTATCCCGTTTTCAACCAACCAGCAGTTAACCAGTCCGAGGGGATTGCGGAAAACTTGTGCCAATAATAAGCGGAAATAATGATCTGCGGAGAAAAAATTTCCAGCATCGATAACCTGCCGCAACAGCTGTGAAACAGCGGCGGGGAGGAGAGCTTCAACCGGTTCCTCTGCCGCCAGTTTTCTACGTATTCCCGTTGCGCTGGCAATGCCGTTCAGGCCGATTTCGGTATCGTGATAGCCGGCTCCGATCCGTTGAATTGTTGCCGGAACAATAGAGCTGTCAACCTGTCGCAGAGATTTAAGGTATTCGATGCCAAGAATATTGTTCGGCGCAGCCAACGCTTCAGAATCGAGTTCTTCCGGCAACAGTTCGGCCAAAAGAAGTCCCCTGGCTTGCGGGTAGTTCATCCCCTGACGTAACAATCGAGAGGTTTTTTCGGCAACGATAGAATCGTGATCACACAGATAATCGGCACAACTCTGCAACGGCGCAATCTCCCCCGATTCACTCCCAAAGCAGAGGGAATCAACACCCAGGGCGTCCAAAGCCTGCACGCCTCCCCGTGCAAAATCGGGGGCACTGCTGGCCGCCCAGGGAAGCGGCAGTTCAACAACCAGGTCGACTCCCGCCGCCAATGCCATCTCCGCACGCACCCATTTATCAACCAGGGCGGGCTCACCACGCTGCAGAAAATGTCCACTCATCACCGCCACCGAAACATCAGCTTCAGTAACACGTAAACTTTCCCGCAAATGGTGAAGATGACCGTTATGAAAAGGATTATATTCAGTAATCAACCCGACTGCGTGCATAAGCGTCCCTTACAGTACGACAGGGATTTGATTCCCTACCCGGTTTTCCTCCGGAGTTACAATAGTTTTATAAGCCATCGCTTCAACTCCTTCTGCAACAACGTCACGTAACAATCGTCCATATTCGGGATCAATCTCATCAGCTGGTGAAAACTCCGTTGCCTCACTGCGCTGAATCAGAAAAAAGATCACCGCCCGAGATCCCTGCTGTTTAGCAAAAAGCAATTCTCGAAGATGTTTCTGCCCGCGGGTTGTCACTGCATCGGGGAAACATGCTGTCGTCTCACGACAACAAAGGGTGACGTTTTTGACCTCGACCCACACCGTGCTGCCCGCTTTTTCCAGATAGAAATCGATGCGACTATCACCTAACTTATATTCCGGCTGCACCTGAAAATTTTCCAGAGATTTGATCTTATTATGGCGTAAAGCCTCCTCAACGACACGGTTGGTTCTCTGGGTATGGGTGTCGACCCAACAACCACCAACCTTGATGAGCTCGAGAGTATATTTCAATTTACGCTTCGGATTATCAGATTGAGAGATCAGAACTTTGTGACCGGCGACAGCACATTGCTTCATACTTCCGGTATTCGGAGTGTGGGCGACAACGACACTCCCGTCCGTCAATTCAATATCGGTAAAAAAACGCTTATAACGGCGCAGTAACATTCCTTCGAGCAAGGGAGCAGGTAACTTCATCGGACATCTCCAAAAGGTAGAAACTCTCATTTTATCCCCTGAAAACCAGCCTAGTGTCGTGTCATGCATGAGATGACGGAAAATTGCGCCGGGATGTTAACTATTCACCACCACTACTGATAGGGGCTTGTGGTACCCATGGAAAGGGCGTCTGTCGCCACGGACGGCGACAGTCGAACGGCCATGGACGGCGCAAAGTGGCCCTTGTAATGGGTGCCTCAAGGCATTGCTGAACAGTTACCCGGGATTTTGCGTGTCAACAAGGCGCGGTTTTCGCTGCATAGCCGTAGCTATACAGCGGAAAACGTAACGCAGTTGACGCGTAAAAGAACCAGCAAGTACCGACACTTCATGGGTGACACGACACTAGCAAGCAACAATCCTTGCGGTTAAAAGGTGATAATCGTATAGTTGCACATCTAACAATTAATGCAATTAAAACCCGATAGCCACGGAGGAGAGCCAATGCCCGCCAACCTGATCCCACGTACCGCTTCAGCCTACACCTATCCACTCCTGATAAAAAACCTGCTGGAAGCTCCGGCAGTCAACGATCCTCAACAGGAAATAGTTTACTGCGACAAGGCACGTTTTACCTATGCAGAATTCAGACAACGAGTCTGCAAGCTGGCCAACGCCCTGACTGCAATCGGGGTCAAACCAGGTGATACCGTCGCCATGATGGATTGGGACAGTCATCGTTATCTGGAATGTTTCTACGCAGTTCCCATGCTTGGTGCCGTTCTTCACACCGTCAATATCCGGCTGTCACCAGAACAGATCCTATACACGATAGATCACGCTGAAGACGACTACATTCTTGTCAACGAAGAATTCCTGCCCCTCCTGGAACAGATCAAAGGCCGCATCGATACAGTCAAAGGATACATTCTATTGCAGGACGGTCAGCAACAGCCAGAAACTTCTCTGACCTTTGCCGGTGAATACGAAAGTCTTCTGACTGAAAGCAGTGATGATTTCGATTTCTCCGATTTTGATGAAAACACCCGGGCAACCACGTTCTACACGACCGGCACCACCGGCATGCCAAAAGGGGTCTATTTCAGCCATCGGCAATTAGTACTGCATACTCTGGCTGGAATGGCTGCTCTGGGAACCGTAGTCCATCAAGGTCAATTTCATCAGCAGGATGTCTACATGCCAATCACCCCGATGTTTCACGTCCACGCCTGGGGGGTTCCCTATATTGCCACAGCACTCGGCATTAAACAGGTCTATCCCGGTAAGTACATGCCTGAAATGCTGCTCAAGCTGATCGACAAAGAGAAAGTGACTTTCTCTCACTGCGTACCGACGATTCTCCACCTGCTGATGAGTCATCCGCTGTTCAACGAAATTGACCTGTCAAACTGGAAAGTCCTGATCGGAGGCGCGGCCCTGCCAAAAGCAATGTGTCAGGCAGCCATGCAAAGAGGAGTCGATATCTATTCGGGTTATGGCATGTCAGAGACCTGCCCGGTTTTGACTCTGGCACACGTGACCGAATCCGATTTAAGCGATGAAGAAGAGTTGGATATCCGCTGCAAAACGGGCCGACCAATCCCGCTGGTAGACCTGAGGATTGTCGATGAACAGATGGAAGCTGTTTCAGCAGATGGTGAAAGTGTGGGCGAAATTGTTGTCCGCGCCCCCTGGCTGACTCAAGGCTACCTGAAAGACCAACGCAATTCAGAAACCCTCTGGCGTGGTGGCTACCTGCATACCGGCGACGTCGCCAGCATAGACAAAAATAATTACGTTAAAATTACCGACCGGATCAAGGATGTGATCAAGATTGGCGGGGAATGGATTTCATCTTTGGAAGTGGAAGATTTACTCGCCACCTATCCCGGAGTTGGAGAAGTTGCCGTTATCGGTCTCCCGGATGAAAAATGGGGTGAAAAACCACTGGCGCTTATTGTGAAAAAACCGGAGAGTGAAATCAGCGAAAAAGAGTTGGTTCAGCATATTCGTGGTTTTGTTGATAAAGGAATTATCTCAAAGCAGATCATTCTGCTAAAGGTCAAATTTGTCGAGGTTATTGACAAAACCAGCGTTGGCAAAATCAACAAAAGATTGCTGCGGGAAAAACATCGGGGCTAGAACAGTCAAAAGCTGGATATTTAAATACCCCCGAAAAAGCTAACAGCTTCGGGATGTTCCAACCAATATCCATCTGCATTAAGCAACATGGTCTGTCCCCGAACTACAGTACCGACGTCCCGGATTATACTTATAAGGTCACTGCCCAGATAGTTGAGTAGAACGATTCCCCGTTTAATTCCGGTTCGGTCATAGAACGGCGTTCCAAACCGCATCATCGGCTTGTAAGGCTTTTCGACTTTGCCACGTTCGATATTTAAATCGAGGGGAGAAACAAACACTTCACTCTTGTTCAACTTTAAAGTATCTGCAAAATAATAGCGATTCTGCTTGGATTGCAGTTTACCCTTCAGGACACTGGCAGGTTCACCGTTATTGAAATTGACACGCGCCACTTCCAACCCATGAAGATCCAGATAGCGGATCTGATCATAATTTTTTTTATTTGCAGAAAAAGTCAGATATTCACTGTTGATAAGATTTAAATTGGCACTGGAATCCTCATCCAGATACGCCTTCAACTCTTCCTGCCCAGCAAGAAAGAGCAGATCACTGAAAATTGAGGTGAAATGGTTACGCAACACTTCACGCTGTAGATTTACCGAATGTTGTTCTGCCTCACACAGCCTTTGATCATTATTTTCTGTCTGTACCTGGTAAAAAACCAGGATCATCACTCCCAGCAAAGATCCCAGGCACAATAAAAGCAGCAAAAAAGTTTTCAGCGACTGTTTATATAGTTTCTCACGTTCACGAACAGGCATTGCCAGCATCTCCGACAAAGGCACAACAAAAATTCAAACTGTCAAGCACTCAAAACCTATGGTACAAATTAATATATCTTAAAATTAAAATAGCTTCAATATGCAAATGTAGCAGGTGAGAAAGCTGAAAAAAGAGTATTGTTAACCATTATTAAAATAGGCCGGGATCACAACGGTGTCCCGACCTATTTTAATATCCATGATACATTTAAGTTCAGGGCTTCAGCACCTCCTCAACCGGAACATAGTCCAAACCGAATGCATCGGAAACTCCAGCATAGCAAACCTTGCCTGCCACAACATTCAGGCCGGCCTTCATCCCTTCGTCAGCCATGCAAGCCTCTTTCCAGCCTTTGTTCGCCAGTTTAACCGCATAAGGGAGGGTTGCGTTGGTTAAAGCCATGGTCGAGGTCAACGGCACGGCACCCGGCATATTGGCGACACAGTAGTGGATAATACCTTCAACTTCATAAATCGGATCGGTATGAGTGGTTGCTTTTGATGTTTCGAAGCAACCGCCCTGGTCGATTGCCACGTCAACCAGAACCGCACCCGGCTTCATGGTCTTAAGCATCTCGCGGGTCACCAGTTTGGGAGCCTTGGCACCATGAACCAGAACCGCACCAACGACCAGATCGGCCTCTTTGACCAGCTCGCGCACAGTCGCCGGAGACGACATGGTCGGGAAGCAGTTTTTCGGCATAATTTCAGAAAGGTACCGCAACCGGGACAAGCTCATATCGAGCAGGTGAACTTTGGCGCCCAGGCCACAAGCCATCTGCGCAGCATGAGTACCGACAACACCGCCGCCGATAACTACAACATTCGCTGGCGCAACACCTGGTACGCCGCCCATCAGGATACCACGGCCACCCTGGGGACGTTCGAGATATTTGGCCCCTTCCTGAGTAGCCATACGGCCGGCAACTTCGCTCATCGGTGTCAGTAGTGGCAGAGAACCATCAGGATCGGTAATCGTTTCGTAGGTCACGCAAATCGCTTTACGGTCAATCATCGCCCGCGTCAGTTCTTCCCCAGCAGCAAAATGGAAATAGGTAAAAACAATCTGCCCTTCTCGAATCATTGGATATTCGTTGGGTTGCGGTTCTTTAACATGCATGACCATCTCAGAACGGGCATACACATCGGCAGCCGATGGTGAGATTTCAGCACCGGCATTTTTATAATCAGCATCACTGAAGCCACTGCCCACCCCGGCAGAGGTTTCAACCAGAACCTGATGGCCATTGCTTTTCATAATTTCAGCACCGGCCGGGGTCATGCAGACACGATTTTCTTCAACCTTAATTTCCTTGAGAATTCCAACGATCATAGCAGACTCCTTTTTTTATCGAGTAAGATGAATTTAAACTATCAGTGTAACTGTTCAGCAATGCCTTGAGGCACCCATTCCTAGGGCCACCTTGCGCCGTCCATGGCCGTTCGATTGTCGCCGTCCGTGGCGACAGACGCCCTTTCCATGAGTACCACAAGCCCCTATCAGTAGTGGTGGTGAATAGCTACCTTTCAGTTTAATATGATTTTTAGATATTACCCGTTTAACCAGTACGTTTTCCTGCAAAATAAAAAATAAAATACTGTTATTTGCTGGATTCCACTGTTAATATTTGAAAATGTCAAAGATTCCACGAAAAAATCAAATAGATGCCATTGATCAAAGAATTTTATCTGCATTGCAAAAAGATGGCCGCCTCACCTACGTACAACTGGCAGAGCAGGTCAAACTCTCTGAATCTGCCTGCTTACGCCGGGTTCGCCTGTTGGAACAAAACGGTATTATAGATAAATATGTGATGTTGATTAATCAGGCTGCCATCGGCAAACCGGGCAATGTTTTTGTCCGGGTAACATTGGAAGGTCAGCAGCAGGAGAAGCTGCAACATTTTGAAACAGAGATCGGCCAGGTCAAAGAGGTGATGGAATGTTATCTGATGTCGGGAGACAGCGATTTTCTGCTACGGGTCATTGTCAGCGATAATGACGACTACATGCGTATCCACAATCGCTTAACCGGGATTCCCGGGGTTCTGCGGGTTCAGTCCTCATTTGCCTTGAAAACTATCCTGAAAAAAACTGAACTGCCTCTGGGCTAATAAGATTTGAGGATATTGTTCACAGAATACTTTTGCCAAACAATGACGCCACCAATTCCACAGCAATCGCCGCCGAATGGTTGCTCTGATCAAGAATCGGATTGATTTCAACGATATCGGCTGAAGCCAGCTTTTCGCTATCGGCAATGATTTCCATCAACAACTGCGCTTCACGGTAGCTCAGACCACCCGGCACCGGCGTTCCAACACCTGGAGCCACATCCGGATCGAGTGCATCCATATCCAGGCTGAGATGCAGGCGTTTATGACCACCGAGGTAATCGAGAGCTTCACGCGCAACCACCGCCATCCCCCGCTCATCCAGATCACGCATGGTATATGTTCTGACCCCTTTTTGTTTCAACCACCCCTTTTCACCACCATCAAGATCGCGAAGACCGATCATGACAATATCTCTGGCTAACAGTTTTGCTCCGGGACGACCGACAGCGACAAGTTCGGGAAAACCATCCCCAAGCAGGGTTGCCACCGGCATCCCATGAATATTTCCGGAAGGGGACGTCTCCGGGGTATTGGAATCAGCGTGCGCATCTACCCAGATCACCCCCACCGGTTCGTGGCATGTCACCCCACCGATCGTTCCGAGGGACAAGGAATGATCGCCGCCGAGGAAGAGCGGTATTTCATCCAGCTCAACCGTTTCGACCGCAGCATCGTAAGCCGCCTGGCAGACACGCTGGATCGAATCGCGAAATTCGCCGCACGACTCACATGACAGAGAATCACGCACCGGGACATACAGGTTGCCATCATCGTGCAGTTTCCGCCCCGCTGCTCTCAGCCGTGCCGATAACCCGGCGTAGCGAATAGCACTCGGCCCCATATCAACCCCACGTTGATTTTGCCCCAGGTCGATGGGAACCCCGATAATTCGGATAGGTTTGGATTTCATCGGCTCAGTCCTTTAAGTTGTCTGGTTTATGAACCACCCCGCAGCAAACTACGGGGTGTCGAAATTCTGCAGGGTGATCAACTGCCCACCAGATTTTGCGTCACCATTCACAGCTGGTAGGAAATTTACCTTTGACTGAGAATAATGGCTGGGTTAGAGTTGTACAATATTCTTTTTACTTATTGCGGATATGCCAACAACAATTTATGGCTGGGAATCCTGGCAGTATAACAGATAAAACAGGCGGTTTGATATTTTGATACTTTTTGCGAAAGCATCAAAACTTGCGGACCGCCCGCCCTGGTGTTCGTCGGTCATGACAGCGTCTATTTTTTGTAGAGTTGCTCAAACACCTGAATTTATCCGTTCCAGCTTGAAAAAATGGTGAATTATGACCAGATCAATTTTATCCATACCAGTACTTTTTTCTCTTCTCTTGCTCGTAATCGTCAGTGCTGTGCCGGGCACATCCTTAGCCGCCGATCAAAAACATAAAATTCTCTATGTCGACTCCTACCACGCAGAATACCCCTGGAGTGCCGGGATCACCTCCAGCATCAAAAAGGTTTTGGCAGAGCGCTCTGATATCGAATTAAAAATCACCCGCATGGACACCAAGCGCAACATTTCTGAAAATTTTAAAAGAGCGGCGGCCTTAAAAGCAAGAAAACTGATTAAAGAATGGCGTCCAGATATGGTTATCGCCAGTGACGATAATGCCTCTAAATATCTGGTAGCTCCCTATTACAGTGATAGCGACCTGCCATTCGTATTTTGCGGAATCAATGGAAGTGCCGATCCGTATGGTTTTCCGACCAGAAACGTTACCGGAATGATCGAAGTCGCACTGGTGGAAGAGGGGGTCGCCGCGCTACGCAAATTGACCACCAAAAACCAGCGTATCGGATACATCGCAGCCGATGTGACTTCAACCCGCCAGATTCTTGACTATGGGCGTACTGTTGTTGATATTCCCACCGAACGAGTTCACTTTGCGAAGACCCTTGAGCAGTGGAAAACGGCTTACCGGCAGTTGCAAACAAGCGCAGACATTCTTCTGGTTGGGCCTCGACACGGCATCCCTGATTGGAATGAAGAGGAGGTTGTCGCATTTATTGCGGACAACAGCCGGATTCCTTCCGTCTCATTCTACAACTACATGTACCAGTACAGCCTACTCTCTTTCGGCACTATTGCAGAGGAGCAGGGAGAGTACGCCGCCAGGACCGCTCTTGCCATTCTCGATGGAAAAAATCCGGCCACTATCCCCATTGTCCGCAACCACAAAGCTAATATCCTTCTCAACATGAAGCTGGCCAAAAAAATGGGAATCAAATTCCCAATCGACCTGGTACAAAATGCCAGTTTCATCAGTGCCACAAAGAAGAAGCTGCTTTATGTCAATTCATACCATCAGGGCTACGGCTGGAGTGATGGGATTGAAAGTGGTCTGCTCAAAGCTCTCTCGATCACAGTCCGGGACGATGGATCATTGGATACCACTGCCAGTGATGTTAAAATCAAGATGGTGCAGATGGATACCAAACGCAATTCCGGGGAGGCGTTTAAAAAACAGGCCGCCCTCAAAGCCAAGAAAATCATTGACGCGTGGCAGCCCGATATTGTCGTTGCCAGTGACGATAACGCTGCGATGTACCTGATCGCCCCTTACTACAAAAATAGTCAATTGCCATTTGTCTTCTGCGGGGTCAACTATTCCGCGGATCAGTATGGTTTTCCTACCGACAATATTACCGGAATGGTGGAAATATCACCCACCCTTCAGCTATTGAAATCTCTGCAACCTTATGCTCAAGGGGAGCGGGTCGGATATCTGGGAACGAATCTTTTAACCGGGCGCAAGGACGTGAAATGGCTGCTGGCACAACCAGAGGTCAATCTGGTATCCACCCGACTTGTTGACACGTTTGCAGAGTGGAAATCTTCCTATCTGAAATTACAGGAATCTGTTGATATGTTATTGATGATAAACCCTGTCAGCGTCAGAGGATGGAACCATGAAGAGGCGGTCAGGTTTGTTCTTGAAGAGACTAAAATCCCCTCCGGGACGACACTTCTGCACGCTATCCCATACGTTCTTCTTGGCCATGTCAGGTCTGCGGAGGAACAGGGCTGGTGGTCGGGGAAAGCGGCCTTGAAAATCCTCAAGGGAATTCCCCCTTCACAGATTCCCGTAGCAAAAAATCAGAGTTCCAGCCACTACCTGAATATGGAGCTTGCCAAAAAGTTAAACATACAGATCACCATGCAAGACTTTGAAGGCGCCACCTTTGTCGATATGGAAAAGCGATGAAGATAAACTCAATCAAGACAAGACTTCTGCTTCTTGTGGCGGCCGCTTTTCTTTTGACCGCAGCAAGCGTTATCGGGGTTGTCAATAACAAAACAATGCAGATCATCGACGCAAACGCTAACGATTTTTATAGCGAAAAAGTCGATACTGTCTGGCGGATGCTGGATAGAAACTACCATAAATTAGAGCAAACGGGTCTGGTTGAGGCCTACCAGGAAGATTTTCAACGCGCAGTTATTTCCGAAATTAAACGGACCTATTACGAACAGACAGAAACACAGACCTACCCCTTTATTATTGATGGTGACGGTGCCGTCGTGGTGCATCCGCTGCTGCCAACCGGCCATACCGGAAAAGCTGAAAAGAAAATAGCTGATCAACTCCTCTCCAATGGGAACAGTCCATTTGTCACCAACTATAAAGGTGTAGACAAATGGTATAGCCAGCGCAAATTTGAGCCGTGGCACTGGGTCGTCGCCTACGCTGTGCCATTGGAGATTAAATACCAAGCGGCCGTTGAATTGCGCCTGACCCTCTCCACTATTATCGGGGGTATTGTTGTTATCGCGCTCTCTCTCCTCATGTTCATGCTTGCGCGCAGCATTAATCCCATTATCCACTTAACAAAAATCAGTGGTAAAATGGCCGAGGGAGATTTCAGGCAAAAATTTGACATAAAAGACGATATCAAGGGCAAGGGCAAGGACGAGGTTTCCCAACTCGGTCACAGCTTTATCCTGTTGCAGGAATCGATTGAAGAGAAAATCAGCAGTCTCAATAACGAAATTTCTGAGCGCGCAAAAATCGAGGAGCAGACCCGTTTACTTGCAACTGTGGTGGAAGAAGCGACTGAGGGAATTTGTATCATAACCCTTGACGGTATGGTCACCTATGCCAACCCGGCCTGGCTTGAAATGCATGGTTTTCAATTGACCGACACGGTTGTCGGGGAGAATTTCAAAATCTTCCATACCGAAGAACAGTATAATCAAGATGTTATTCCCTGTCTCGCTAAAGCTGGAGCGCAACAAGAGTGCTCTGCTGAAGTCGCTCATCTGCATCAGGATGGTTCAACTTTCGATACGGAAACGAATATTCTCCTGCTGGATGCAAAGAAGATTCAAAACCCCTGTATGGTGATATTGGCTCAGGATATTACCGAACGTAAATCGATTGAAGAGCAGCTCCGTCATTCACAAAAAATGGATGCAATCGGCCAGCTCGCCGGTGGTGTCGCTCACGATTTCAACAATATGCTGGGTGGTATTATGGGAGCGGCAGAGCTGTTGAAACGTTCCGGGAATCTGGGAGAAAAAGATAAAAGATATATCGACACGCTTATTAATGCCAGTGAAAGAGCTGCCGATCTCACTGCCCAGCTCTCGGCGTTTGGCCGCAAAGGAAAAACTGAGTCGAAGGCGGTGGATATCGACGCAGTCGTGTCAAATACATTAGGGATTGTACAACAAACTTTCAATAAAAATATTAATATAACAACCGCAATGGAAGCATCTGAAACAATTGTCATGGGCGATCACACCGGCTTGCAGAATGCCCTGCTTAATCTGTGTATTAATGCCAGCCATGCCATGCCGGATGGGGGTAATTTAACAATTGCCACCAGGAATATTCATTTAAACAGCAAATATTGTGACAGCCTCCCTTTCGCTATCGAACCGGGAAAATATATCAATTTAGAGGTCACTGATACCGGTTCTGGTGTCGATGATGATCACATAGAGCATATTTTTGAGCCCTTTTTCACGACCAAGGAGGTTGGAAAAGGGACGGGATTGGGGCTGGCGTCGGTCTATGGAATGATTGAAGAGCATCGTGGAGCGATAACGGTTTCCAGTGAAAAGGGTCGTGGGACAACCTTCCATCTGATGCTCCCCTGCTCAGATGAATCGGTCAGCATTAAATCTGCGAGCTCCGAAGAATCTCAGATTCATGCCTCTGGTCGTGTCCTGCTTGTGGATGATGAAGAGATTATTCGTTTGACCGGAAGCGCCCTCCTTGAAGAAATTGGCTATACGGTCGTTACAGCGGACAATGGCCGTGCAGGCGTTGATATATTTAAAAAATCACCAACTGAATTCGACATCATCATTCTGGACATGATCATGCCCGAAATGAGCGGCTCAGAAGCTTATTATGCCATCAAAGAGATCGATCCCGACGCTACCGTTTATATTGCATCCGGATATACAAAAGACGAAAAACTGGATGAACTGGAAAACCACGGATTAAGCGGCTTTATTCATAAACCATTCAAGCCAGACGAATTGATTAAAATGATTACCTGTTCATAGATTGAAGCAGATTGTAATCAATCAAGAGTGGCAACTGAAAGAGGAAAATGTTGCTCAACCGGAAGTGAGCTGCGGTAAAATGAGATCTTCAGTCTGCTGTTTGAACTGCTCCAAACTGCCATCATTCTGAATCACCAGATTCCAGTCGCGATAGTGATCGAGAGAGTTCTCACTACTGTGGTTATTGGCTCCATTGAACCCCGGTCGTTCGATTTTGATAAAAGTTCCAC
Organism: Deltaproteobacteria bacterium tcs-42; assembly: GCA_002049545.1. Taxonomy (GTDB): domain Bacteria; phylum Desulfobacterota; class Desulfuromonadia; order Desulfuromonadales; family Geopsychrobacteraceae; genus Desulfuromusa. The sequence continues at coordinate 31,588 of LLYT01000018.1, forward strand.
TGTGCTTTTTGATGATTTCCAGTTCGTTGACAAAACGGACATCATCAACCAGCACGTGAATATTATCCAGATCGTATTCCAGTAACTTCTTCTCCCAGGCTTTGGTCCAGTAGTCATGATCCTCGGCACGACGATATTCGGTTCCCCACCACTGCAGGATCCTGCGGACACTGACGGCTGACTGTCCCGGCTGGTTCTGAATCTCCTGATGGGCCGCCACAAAATTTGACCACACCGGGCATTGTTCCAGAGCACGTTGTTCGTCAATCTGGAAAATCCGAACTTTATCGTCCTGATCCCCATAAATCAGGGAGACTCGATCTTCAGCCCCTACCTGCCTGATGAAATTTTCTACCTCCTCCCGCAGCACCAATGCCATTGGCAGAATTACAATATCTGAGTTCAATTTCTCCAACAGATGTCTGGCAGCAGTGGTCTTTCCCGAAGCAGCTTTCCCGGCAAATCCGATGATCATAGATTTATTCCTCAAATGAACGACCCCGCAGCAAACTACGGGGTATCAAAATTCTGTAGGGGGGACAGCACGCTATCCCCCTTATCGTGCATGCAACACATATCAATCATAATTCAGAACCGCCACGGCACGCTGTGCCCGGTTCTACTTGCCCTGCAAAAGGTACGCTTCGATAAAATCATCCAGATTGCCATCGAGGACAGCATCGGTGTTACCGGTTTCGCAATCGGTCCGATGATCTTTTACCATGCGATATGGGTGCAAGACGTAAGAGCGAATCTGGCTCCCCCAGCCAATCTCTTTTTTGTCCTCAGAAAAAGCGTCGGCCTCTTCCTGTTTTTTCCGCAATTCCATTTCGTAAAGGCGAGCCTTCAACTGCTTAATCGCCGTTGCCCGGTTATTATGCTGTGAGCGTTGATTTTGACAGGCAACGACAATCCCGGTGGGAAGGTGGGTGATACGAATGGCAGAATCGGTTTTGTTAATATGCTGCCCACCGGCGCCACTGGCACGAAAAGTATCAACCTTAATATCTTTGTCCTCAACTTCTACTTCAATAGAATCATCCAATTCCGGAAAAACAAAGACAGAACAAAACGAGGTATGCCGTTTTGAGTTGGCATCAAACGGTGAAATTCGTACCAGCCGATGGATACCACTTTCGGCCTTCAGGTAGCCATAAGCATAGTCACCCTCAACGGTAAAAGTGGCCCCTTTCAAGCCAGCATCGTCGCCCGGCTGATATTCGGTGAACTCGATTTTAAAACCCATCCGCTCGCAGTAGCGCAGGTACATGCGCAGCACCATATCGGCCCAATCCTGCGCTTCGGTACCCCCGGCTCCGGCATTTATACTCAAGGTTGCATTATTGGCATCGTGGGGGCCGGAGAGCATGCGGGCAAACTCCATCTGGCCGATCCGTTTGGTAATTGCCGGCAACAACCCATTGACCTCGGTCAGAGTACCTTCGTCCTCGCCCTCTTCCCCAAGCTCAATCAATACCTCTAAGTCTTCCAGTTGCTGGCCGGCATTGGTGCAGTCTTCAACAATCTGCTTTAACTGAGCATGCTCTTTCAGACGCTCTTGAGCCAACTCACCCTGATCCCAAAAATCTGGACTGGCGATCTCTGCTTCAAGCTCAGATACCCGTTCCCGCTTTGCCGGAACGTCAAAGATACCTCCATAATTCTTGCATTTTTTCACTTAACTCTTTGACAGCTTCTTTCGGCTCACGAAACATCTGTTTCTCCTTTGATTTTTCTATTACGAAAATATTGTTATTTATGAATAGTCGGGCAGTATAACTGAACTGAGATAAAAAAACAGCCTGCAGAACGACAAAAGGCCAACCATTTTATCGGTTGACCTTTTGTCGGCAAAATGATTGCAGCAATTATTGTAACTATTCACCACCACTATTGATAGGGGCTTGTGGTACCCATGGAAAGGGCGTCTGTCGCCATGGACGGCGACAGTCGAACGGCCATGGACGGCGCAAAGTGGCCCTTGGAATGGGTGCCTCAAGGCATTGCTGAACAGTTACCAATTATTTTAAGCAGTCACAACAGTATCCACATCTGCCCCCTGAGTCGGTCGCCGATTGTATATGAAAATCCCAACCAGGACAACCAGACCGGCCAGATGCACCCACCAGACGGTCGGCCACAACAGGGCTGCCGCTGCGGCGAGCGTCACGAGACGCAACAGAAGATTAAGTTTATTCTCCATAAACCCCTCGATCCCCGCGGCAAATGCATAAAGACCGAATACAGCAAAGAAGAAGATCATAAACACCTGATCCAGGGAACCACCGACTAAAGGGGTATAAGCAAGCAACAGTGGCACAACATATAGCCCTTTTGCCACCTTCCACGATTGAATCCCCGTTTCCATCGGCTTGGTACCGGCGATTGCAGCTCCGGTAAAAGCAGCAAGGGCAACTGGTGGGGTCACGTTAGAGTCCTGACTGAGCCAGAATACAATCAGATGGGCCGATAACAAACCATACATCAGAGTATGTTCGCTGAGCATCGATTCACGCACCGCACTGATCAAGTCAATCGGCACGGAATCAATAATAGCGCGTGCTGCCGCATGGTTCATCGGATTGCCGATTTCGGCCAGATGTTCCGGCGCAGCAAGCATGAAAATCGCTTTTGCGGTTTCGCTCACCTGCCCCTTAGCCAAAGCCTCGACCAACAGACCATCAGAGATCAGACCGTGCAGAGCTGGAGCAGACAGCGTCCCGAGTACAATGTAGGCCGCAGTGACCGGCAGCCCCATACCAAGTACCAGAGAGGCCAGAGCCACCAGGATGATTGCGATTACCATACTGTGCCCCGCCCACTCGGTAATCATCAGTGAAAAAGTATTACCAATCCCGGCGGTCGCAATAACATTGACAATCAGACCAACGGCACAAAGCAATATGGCTGTCATCACCATATTTTTTGCCCCCATCGCCATCGCCTCAATCACGGCCTTCAACCCCATTTTATTGGGACTGAACCAGGATGAAACAACGACTGCGACAATACTGATTCCAGCCGCATAGGTTGGTGTAAAACCATAAATCAACAGGACGATAAGAACCCCGATCGGCGCCAGGAAAACTATCCCCCCTTTTTTCAGAACGTCAACTGCAGAAACCCTCTCATTATCAAGCGCCGCAACAAAGCTGCGTTTGGCCTCGATCCTGACAAAAAAAGCCACTGTTACAAAATAGAGGATCGCCGGGAGAATAGCGACCAGCACGATGGTGTTATAGGAGATCTGGGTATAGGTCGCCATGATAAAAGCGCCTGCACCCATGATGGGTGGCATCAGTTGTCCACCGGTTGATGCTGCAGCTTCAGTTCCTGCAGCAAACTTAGCGGGAAACCCCGCTTTTTTCATCAGTGGGATGGTAATAACCCCGGTTGAAGCTGTATTGGCGACAGCGGAACCGGAAATCGTCCCCATCAAACCGGAAGCCATAACCGCAACCAATCCAGGGCCACCGACCATTCTTCCAGCGACAGCACGCGCCAGATCAATGACAAACTCCCCAGCCCCGGAGCGCAACAAAAATGCGCCAAAAAGGATAAACATAAAAACATAGGTAGAAGAAATTCGAGCAATGGTACCAAACAAGGCATCATCACCGTAAATACTACGGAACAAAATTGTTTCGGCACTCAACCCGGCAAATTTAAAAACTCCGGGAACCAAAGGTCCCCACCAACCGACATAAGTCAGGGCAATAATGATCAACACCGGGATGAACCAACCTGCCACCCGACGAGTAAATTCGAGAGCACAGAGGATCAGAATAATCCCGACAACCCATTCTATGCTCGACAGGCTCACACCACGGGCATAAATAGCATCTTCCATCCCGATCATATAAACAGCTGATCCGGCAGCTAACAGTCCCAGAACAATATCGGAGACACGCCACACAGCTGCACCATCTTTTTTCAATGGATAAATTAGTGCTGCAAGCAGAGCAAATCCGGCAAAATGGAGCGCATTCTGCAAGAGTGTCGGCAGCACAGCCACAACATTAAACCAGATATGCAACACCGATATTGCAACACCAAGAATCAGCAATATCTTTGTATGGAGTGGATGATCATCAGTTTCGGTTGTTGTCATGACATTAATTCTCCAGGCAAAAAAACGGCCACCCCATGAGTCAGTCGGGGTGGCCGCTGAAACAGCTACTTAATTAGCAATCAGATGAGCCGGGATCTTGATACCAACTTCTTTGTAATACTTGGCTGCACCAGGATGCAGGGGCATTGGCAAACCGGCAATCGCACTTTCAATCGCCATAGCTTTGGTTGCACCATGAATAGCATTCAGAAACGGCAGGTTTTCGTAAACTGTTTTGGTAATCCGATAAACAGCATCTTCATCAATATCGGCACGAACGGCCAGGAAATTTGGCTGGGCAATCGTATTGATGTCTTTTTCCTGCCCTGGATAGGTTCCGGCTGCAATAACTTTACGGGTCCACAGGTTGCGGCCACCATCAGCCTGTTTCATCTGCTCATCGGTAAAGTCAAGAACCGTAATTTTATCAGCACCCATGGCTGCCATAGCTTTAGTTACAGCGCTGACTGGAGCACCCGCCGGGGTTCCCATTCCGGCAACCTGACCATTCTGCAGAGCGTCAGCAGAGGGACCATAACCAACATGAACAAGATCATAATCGGTGTTGATATCGATACCCAGATTACCCAGCAACACGGTATTAGAGCCAATAGTACCGGAATTTTTCTTGCCCAGAGCCATGGCCTGCCCTTTTAAACCAACCAGATCGGCAACGGTACCGGTTTTGGCAAACTTTTTCAAAATAGTAAAATGCTCAACGTTCTGCCACAACATAGAGACAGAGCGCAGTTCTTTCTGTGGGCCGGCACTGGCAATCGGCCCCGTCCCATTCCAGGCATAGGAACCATAAAGGCCCTGCATAATTGCAAACTGAACTTCATTGTCGCGCAGCAGCTTTACGTTTTCACCCGAACCAGCCGAATTGATGGCCGACATACCAATTTTCTGCTTTGGCTGCAGCTTGACCTTTACGACTGTTGAAAGGGCAACGCCGACTGGATAATAGGTACCACCGGTCGATGCTGTAGCGAGCAGGTAGTTACGCTCTTTTGGAGCAGCTTGAACGGTTGCAACAGAACTGAATACCATAGCGGCTGCAACAACAAAAAACGTGATGTGCCTGAAACTTTTAACGATTGACATTTTGTCCTCCTTGATTCCGGGTTAATGAAATTTGCAACTATTCACCACCACTACTGATAGGGGCTTGTGGTACCCATGGAAAGGGCGTCTGTCGCCAGTAGAGTAGAGAGCAACCCAGCCACATTTCACTGAATTGCTCCCCCTCGTCAAACCGGACATGCGGTTTTCTCGCATCCGGCTTTCCTATTGTCTTCTCATCATTACTATCAGGGAAGCCTGCTATAATCGCACCAGCCCTAAGTTTCC